>CAZUFQ010000770.1:0-3776 GCA_964618735.1 uncultured Enterobacteriaceae bacterium | reverse complement strand
GTTTTGGCGTGCCACTGGCCATGGCTTACTCTATCCTGACGTGGGAGAACTCGGGATCGGTGGCGGCGACCTCAAACGCCGCCTGCGTGGGCGTGGGGCAACTGTCCAAAGGCGCGGTGTATGCCAGCCACGCATACTATACGAATTTCTACGGCACCCTGCAGAGTGCGCGACTGGCCTGTGAGACGCTCAGCGTCGCCATGGAATACCTGTTAGGAAGGAACAATGCATCGGTCAATTACTTTCACTCCTTCAAAGATGGTTATCTGCGCGGAATGGCGGACGAGCTGAACGTTCCCCGCGAGCATGAGCGTCTACGAAAGCAGGCTGGCGTTGCTGATGAACGCGCCATTCCGAGGTGCAATATCGAAGACAGCGTAATTTTCATGCGCATACTGTTGGACGCGTATGACAATCGTCCCGATATTGCAATATCGGCGTACCACAATGGCATGGCGAATACCGACGATCTGCTTCGTGACTACCTGAGAAGGCATGATCCGGCCGGAGCTGCTTTTACCAGCAAGAACCGGGTCCCACTGGGGGGCTCGCTGAGAATGGACGATATTTCCTTTATGAGCCTGTGGAATGACAGACGGAGCCGCGAAATGCTGAACGGCTTGAGAACCATGGATGGCGACGTCACTACTTCCGCTAACCAACGCGAGGCGCTTGGCGATGAGTCGGACATCTACGTCTGGAAAACAGTGGCGGCTCTAGCCGGTTTGCAGGCAGACGCCACACAGAGGCAGCAACTGGTAGCCCGTTACTTGGGCGAGCAGGATGAAAGCGAGACAACTGGCTTCGAGACCTCTTCTCTTGTGCATCTGGCGAAGGGCATTGCTGCGACGCCGGAACTAATTGGCTACTTGCGTTCACTGCAGCAGCGGTATAGGTTGCGGACAAGGAAGCAGGTGGTATTGCGCTTTAAGGACGTGCATGGAACGGGACCGCATCTTTCTGGTCTGGCTGTCGATCTGATTTCCAACCCGGTTCTGAACGCAATACTGAGAGAAGACTGGCTATTTGATAGGATTTACAAGACCCGTTTGCCAGACGGATCCGTCCACGTATGCATAAATCCTCGCTTTGGCGCCGAGTTCTTGCGGTACTACAATCTAGTGGCCCAGGCGCGCGTTCGTCACTAACCTCCAGATGGTTTCCAGTTAGGATGGGGTGCCATGAAAACTAGAACAGTGGCTTGAGTGCTGGTGGTTAATCCGTGGCTGGTCCCCCGTGGCGCAAGCACAGCATGTCCAGCTTCGAAAGATCGTGTTTCCTCGTCTATGGTGACAGTGGCGCTGCCATCCAATACGTAATAAATTTTATCTTCACTTGCATGGGAGTGCAGCTTTTGCCCCTGACCGGCTGACAAACAGTAGACATCGCAGAAGAAATTCTCGTTCTCAAAGAGGTTTATCTTTACCATCTTGTCGGTTGAGAAGCGAACCATATTGCTTATCGATTTATGTAGCATTGTGCGCAAAAATTCGTCGATATAGGACAAGTTCCTATGTGACAGGGTTCTCGGCGCCGCCGAGCAAAACATAGGCTCACCTTGAAAGTAGAGCAAGTAGATTTACACGCAGTACAATTACCATTGGTTTCCCCGTTCGAGACCAGTTTTGGAAAAGTTGACAGCCGTACTTGCTGGTTGGTGGCGGTCAGGAGTGATGGTATTGAGGGGTGGGGCGAGTGTGTCGCGGATGAAGACCCCGGTTACAGCCCAGAGACTAATCAGGTTGTATTCCATATTCTACGCGATTTCTTAATTCCCAAGCTGTTATCGACCAATCTGGACGCCCCCGAACAATTGACCTCGCTGTTTGCGAGCGTGCGTGGTCACAATATGGCTAAGGCAAGCCTTGAGATGGCACTCTGGGACTGGTTTTCGCGGGCCGCTGGGCAACCATTGTTTCAGTATCTTGGAGGCAGCAGGCCTCAAATAGGAGTGGGCGTCAGCGTAGGAATTCAGCCTTCCATCAAGGCACTGCTCGATAGTGTAGACGGCTACCTGCGCGATGGTTACCAGCGGATCAAGATAAAAATCAAAAAGGGATGGGACCTTGACCCAATTCAGCAGTTGCGTCAGCGCTTTCCGGATATCTCCTTGATGGCCGATGCAAACTCTGCATACGCTCTGGAGGACGCAAGCCTCTTCAAGGCTCTTGACGAGCATTCCTTAATGATGATTGAGCAGCCTCTGGCTTATTATGACATCCTCGATCACGCGGTTTTACAACAACAAATTCGCACGCCGTTGTGCCTGGATGAGTCCATTCATCGCTTTGACGACGCCCGTCATGCCCTTTCTTTACGAGCTTGCCGCATTATCAACATAAAACCGGGCAGGGTTGGCGGCCACCAGGAGTCGAGAAGGATTGAAGCGCATTGTCGTTCGCAGGGCGCCCCGGTATGGTGCGGCGGCATGCTTGAAACCGGCATCGGCCGCGCGCACAACCTGGCATTAGCTTCTCTGCCCGGTTTCACTCTTCCCGGGGACACCTCGGATAGTCGCCGTTATTTCGACGAGGATCTGACTGAGCCGCGCATTCTCATGGACAAAAACGGCACCGTTCCTTTGCTTCCCGACGTCAGCGGCATCGGGTATATGCCGGTGATGTCGAAAATCCGCAAATTTGCGTTGGCTCGAGAGTCTTTTCGATCCCAATCAACATACTCCGTCCAGGTGCCCGACCGTATTGAGTACCGCCCTGTCCGCAACAGTGACGAATATGCTGCCTGTGTTGATTTGCAGCGACTGACGTGGGGAAGCGGGTTTGCCGAGGTAGTGCCACAATCGGTCTTTGCTTTGTTGCAAAAAATATCCGGCGTCGTCCTGGGGGCCTTCACTCCGTCTAAGGAGATAATTGGATTTGCTTTGAGCTTTCCCGGATTGCTCGATGGTGAGTGGGTGCAATGGTCCGATATGCTGGCGGTTCACCCCAATTTTCGAGATCAAAACATTGGATTTAATCTGAAGACAGCTCAGCGGCAAGAGTCGTTAGCTATCGGATGTAAGACAATCGTCTGGACGTTTGATCCCTTGGAAAGCCGCAATGCTTACTTGAACCTCAGAAAATTGGGGGTGACGGCAAGTCAGTATTTTCCAGACTTTTACGGGACGGTTCAGGGAACCCTCTTAGGTGGTCTTGCAACCGATCGATTGTTGGCGGTTTGGGATCTGCCCGCTCCCCCCAGAAAATCACTTCTCGACATTGAGTGGCAAGATTTTCACAATACCTTTCTGCCGTTGTGTGGCCTGCTCCGAGATGTTCCCGCTGACACTCCGTCCCCTCCAGTATTGGATTTAAAGGGGCCTCATGTAATGATAGAAATCCCTCCAGACTTGCAGGACCTGAAGAAGAGAGACATGCAAACAGCCAGGTCGTGGCGCACCAGCACTCGACTCGTCTTTCAGCACTACTTGAAGGTCGGCTTCAAGATTGTCGATTATGGTCGCTGGAACACGCCGGCCGGTCAGCGTGCCTTCTACCATCTCACAATCTTGTCGTAGCGCTGGGCAGGAAATGCAAACGCTGTCTTGGAACGTGCGCGCCAAAATAAAGCAACTGTCAGGAGAAGTTATGTGGCTCACCTTTTCTAAGTGGTTCAGGGGAAAGGGGACTACGGCCGTAGTCTTATTGGCAGTGTTGCTCTCTTCTTCTTGTACCTCAGCGCCTCAGAGTGCTCCCACTTCCCAAACAAATACTACATCCGGAGGAGGCAAAAAGATGGTAACTGGCACCGGTCTGCAATATGAAGATATCCAGGTT
>CAZUFQ010000769.1:0-3794 GCA_964618735.1 uncultured Enterobacteriaceae bacterium | reverse complement strand
TTGCCAAGTATGGGAAACGCGTGCTGGCTTAACTGCGCGCCATTGCCCCTTGGGGGAGAGGGCTAGGGTGAGGGGATGCCTACAGCGCTCACTATCTCCCGCGTCTTTTCCCCTCAAGGGAGAGGAGAAACAGACCTCTGCTCCGCATCCCCTAGCTTGAGATGTTTTCTCTGCAAGTACAGAAGCCGGTAATAATCCAATGCCTCAACAGAAGACACTACTTTCCCTGAAACTTCGGCGTACGCTTCTCAGTCATGGCAGTGATGCCTTCTTTGGCGTCTTCAGTTGTCCACGTGAAGGCTTGATGCTCGGATTCGATTTCAATTGCAGCATCGAGCAATTCAGCGTCGTTTTTGTAAAGCGCTTTTTTGGCGAGCCGGACGGCGATTGGCGCATTCGACGCAATTTCACGCGCGAGAGACAGGGCTTCGTCCATCACTTTTTCTGGTGGAGCCACGCGATTCACGAGTCCCAAAGCGAAGGCTTCTTCGCCGCTGTAGAGCTTGCCGGTGAAGATAACCTCACATGCTTTCGCCATGCCGACGATACGCGGCGTCGTATAAGTGCCGGCCATGCCGGGATGAATCCCCAGGCGAACAAAGTTGAGCCCCATCTTGGCCGTGGTCGCGGCAATGCGCATATCGCACGCCAGCGCCACACAGAACCCTGCGCCCACCGCATGTCCGTTGATGGCGGCGATGGTGGGAATCTCGAGCTGCCGAATGGTAAGAAAACGGTTGTAAAAGACCTTCGGCGGTTCGGTGTTGCGACTGCCGCCGCCTGACGTACGGCTTTGCAAGTTGCCTTTGGCGCCGCCGGCGGAGAAGGCGCGCCCAGCACCGGTCAGCACCAGCACGCGCGCCGACTGGTCTTGTTTCAGTTCTTGGACGAACTGGGTGACTTCATCTCCCATGTCAACGGTCATGGCGTTGAGGCTTTCAGGGCGATTGAACGTGAGAGTGATAATGCCGTCTTGTTTGTCAACGAGAATATTTTGGTAGGCAGTCATGGCAAACCTTCATTGGACAGAGTAGGGCGTCAAGTGGGACGCCCTCAGACCCACATATAGCATGCACGCAACCGTGCAATACGACTGCGCAGCCCCCCTCTTTATGTAGTAGACGGTTGCTGTTTCGTCGTTTCTGTAGGGGTTCTACGTTTCATCGGGGCGTTAATCACCACTTCCGCCGGTGAATGCTCGTGTTGAAAGTCGATCTTCACCCCTTCAGGATCAATGGCGATATGGCGGCTGATCGTCTCCATGATGTCTTTCCGGAGTGCATCCATCTGTTCGCTCGTGAGACCGAGCCGATCATACACAAGAACCACCTGCAGACGGTTCTTGGCCTCGCCTTTACTGCCTTTGGTCCCGAACCAGCGTTGAATGAGAGTCCATGCCATGAGCTTATCTCCCAAAGAAAAGTTTGCCGAGCCGGTGCATCAATCCCGCATGCCCGTTCAGTTCGGGAATCGGCACATCTTCACCAAGCAGTCGCCGGACAATGCGCCTGTAGGCTTGCCCCGAGCGGGAGCGGTCATTTAATACGACTGGCGAACCACAGTTGCCAGCGACCACAACTTCTTCATCCTCCGGAACGATGCCGAGCAACGGCACGGCAAGAATTTCCAGGACGTCATTTTGATTGAGCATTTGCTCTTTCTTGACCATCTCGGTGTTCATGCGGTTGATGATTAATTGAGGGTCCCCGACTGATTGCTGAACGAGTCCAATGACACGGTCAGCATCTCGTACTGGGGAGACTTCGGGAGTGGTGATAAGGATTGCTTCATTAGCGCCAGCGATGGCGTTGCGAAACCCTTGTTCGATACCGGCGGGACAATCAATCAATATAAAATCGAACTCTTCCTTAAGCTGAGCAGTGAGGTCCCGCATTTGTTCAGGATTGATATCTTCTTTCTGGTCAACCTGCGAAGCCGGCAAGAGCGATAAATTGGGAAATCGCTTGTCTTTGATGAGCGCCTGACGCACTTGGCAGCGACCGCGTACAACGTCAAGCAGGTGATAGACGATGCGATTTTCCAAGCCCATGATGAGGTCAAGGTTGCGTAGGCCGATATCACCGTCGATCATCACGACCTTCCGTCCCTCTTTTGCGAGACCAAGGCCGAGGTTCGCCGTTGCGGTGGTTTTGCCGACGCCTCCTTTACCTGACGTAACAACAATTGCTCGTCCGCCCATAGCTCCGAGCCTCCTATAGCTTCCCCTGATAGGGTTCAATCATAATATGTTCAGCCTTGATCCGTGCGATCTCTGGATGAGGAGCACGCCGGTTATTGTTATTGTGGTTATCGTCTCCTCGAGCGATCAACGGACCAATACGGAGTTGTAAAGGAGTCAGATTGAGCGCGACCACCACCGCCTCTGTGTTGTCTGGATAGCCGGCATGCACCATGCCGCGTAACGAGCCGACCACAACCACATCCCCTCCCGCCAAAATCTCCGCCCCTTGATTCACATCCCCCATCACAACTACATCACCTTCAAACACTTCTTTCTGGCCGCCGCGCAGCCCTCGTCGCAAGTAGAGAGTATTCGTGCCTTTGAGAACAGCCGATTGCGGCGCTTTCTGTTCCGGCGTGAGCGCCGGTAAACTGTCGCGTACGGGCAGGCCTTCTTTGTAGAGTAAGTCACGACTGAGTTGCTCGGACGCCACGGCATAACGTAGCAAGAGCCCTTCCCCAAGCAACAGTTCTTTGAGTTGCCACCAGTCTTCTTTCTTCAGCACGCGATCGCCGAAATGAAGGACCACGGGGGAATCGCGGAAGAATCCCTTGGCGCGCGCTAGTTCATCTTCTACGGCTTGTAGAAGGTCTGGAAAAGGCGCCTGATCATGAAATAAGAACGTCGGTCCCGCTTTCAGCCCTTTGATAGTGAACAGTTCCACGCCTCCCTCGATGCTCTTATTCAGCGGCTTGTTACAGCTTGGTTACATTAGGTATGGATACAAGCCCCTGTAGCAGAAAAACGAGGACTCCACAACATCTAGTGTCCCATTCCCTTGAGCACTCCCCCGGTTGCGGCAATTGTGGGGAACGCTATAAGAGGTGCTCTTAGCCGGGAAACTGCAAAGAGGGAGGTGAGTAGCCATGCACAGAGAGCGAGAAAAAGAGATCCGCCGACGGCGCAAACGGCGTGAGAAAAACCTCAAACGTCGCGCCAAGGAACTGAAAGGGCAAGCAAAGAAGGCGTGACCGCACGGTTCTTCGTGAAGCGATTCGCTCGCGTCTTCAAACCTAGTCAGCAAGTCATCGTCTTATCCTCAACTCCTGACAAGCCTGCTGTGTCTTGTCACCTGAGGGCTCGACGACTTGCAGACTCAGCACTCGGAACTCCGGACTCACTTCAGTCCCGCCTTGCAGGCGATCCTTGACGAAAATCGACAATAGCCATTATGATGGCCAGAAAAAAAGGAGAGAAGAGTGCGCGAGATACATCAATTTGTTCCTGTCACCAAAGCCAAGAACAACTTTTTGGAGATCATTCGTCAAGTGGAAAAAGAGGAAAGCACGGTGGCTGTGACAAAAAACGGAGTGCCGACGGTGGTCATCCTTAGCATGGAGAGGTTTACCGGGTTCCTGGAGACTTTAGAGATCCTGGCTGATGAGGAGACGATGAAATCTCTGCGAAGGTCGATGCGCCAGGCTCGTCAAGGGAAGTGGGTTCGTGAGGAAGAGGTATTTGGTCGTTGAAGAGCTATCGCGTTCGCTTTACTCCCGAAGCTGCCCGGCTAATAGCGAAATTCTCACCTGAGGTCAAAAAGCTTATCCGTTCA
>CAZUFQ010000768.1:0-3797 GCA_964618735.1 uncultured Enterobacteriaceae bacterium | reverse complement strand
CGCAAATAGATTTCCCCGCGTTTACGGTGGCCCTGCAACCGCGTCTTCCCGCCTGTAGAATAGTATCGGGGCGCCAAGCCTCACCACGCGGCCAACTGGCAACCGTTGTGGAACCCTTGGGCGTTCCCAATGGTCGCCACGAGGGCACTGGCGGTAATGGGCCCAATGCCTGGCGCTTTCTCCAGCTTGCGACTGCGCTCCTCCCTCTTATGCCGGTGGGTAATCTGCTGCTCCACCTCGGTCGCCTGGCGATGCAATTTTTTGACGTGCGCCAACAATCGCGTAAAGAGCTCCCGCACGGACGCTAACAAACCGTTCTCCTCATCGCTCTGGATTGCCGGCACTTCGCGTAGCAGGACGTGAATCCCTTGCGGCGCCACGATCCCAAATTCAGCGAGTCAAATGCTCGGCCGATTGGCCTGGGCTGTCCAGGCTTTGACAAAGCCTTCTCGGGTCCGATGCAACGCGAGAAGCGCTTGTTGCTCGGCGGTCTTGATCGGCACGAACCGCATGGTCGGACGAGTGACCGCTTCGCAGATCGCTTCCGCATCGCGCGCATCGTTCTTGTTGGTCTTCACGTAGGGGCGCACGACCTGCGGGGCCATGAGTTTGACCGTATGGCCCAAGCCCTGTAGTCACCGCGCCCAGTAATGACTGCTACTACCGGCTTCCATGCCGATCTCGCAGGGCGGGAGCTTCGTAAAATACTCCACTACTTCCTTCCGGCGGAGTTGCTTGCGGACCACGACCTTGCTGTGTGTATCGATCCCATGGACCTGAAACACCTGCTTTGCCACATCCAGCCCGACTGTTGTACTATTCATCACTGACGCTCCTCTCATTGTAGTCGACTTATTTCCTTCGACTCTGGCACAATGATGCCGTGCAGAGCAGGGGCGTCCATTCCATTATCCTGGTAGTGTCGCACTCCTAGTGAGAACCTTCATGCAAATAAGTTGACAAAGCCGGCGGCGGGCATCATGAATATCCGCCCACTCCTCTCCCGAAATCATCCGCGCCAACCTTTTTCGTCACACTATTATTGCTTTTCATTAAAATGCATACATAGACTTTAATCCGACTATATTCACTTTTAATTTTCCCCTTTGTTTCGATTTCTCCGGGCCTGTCGCAGTGAGTGATAGGGATTTATTTCGAGAGGAACTGAAGAGGGAAGTTGGAAAAATTTGTTGTTGAGCATAGTCAATTGATGAGGTGATTGAGTCCACAGAGTAAACTTTTCTAAGAGGCCTCCTTGTGAAGTACCACGACGAATAGCTATGGCCTGAGCTAGAGCGCTGGCATGGTTTCGGAAAGTAAAGAGCCTCATCAAACGAGGCGGCCTTCCTGCGTTTGAATGTCGTGTCAGTTCTCGGCGATAGTTGCTGGTTTTACGATACCCTCTGCTCTCCTCCCGAAGTATATCTCCTCGTAAGGGGCTTCTTTCTCCAACCAGAGAAGCATTTTCGCGAGGACAGCAAAATAATAATTTTTGGCCCGCAAATTAGATAGATGACAAAGTCAATTACTCTATTTTGTGTCCCTGTCTACGACGCTTCCCTTGCGTGCGTTCTGCCCTCTCCCCCTCAGCGGAGGCCGCTGGCAAGGGAAGAGGATGGGTGAGAGGAACGAGTGGTATTGAGCATCAAACTGATATTTAGCCACGGTCTATTTTATATAATAGATTTATCAAAGACGATTAACGCAAATACCTTCCTTGGACCAGCAATACGTGCAGAGTTCACCGACGCCTGCTATTACTTTTGCCTGGACTGCGACCGGCTCGTTGGTCCATTGAGAGGAGAGCATGATGCAAACGCAGTATGGAGATGTGGCCGTCACACTCGTAGACTTTGTGGCAATCGTCGAGATCCAACGGCCCCCTAACAACGTGCTCGACTTTGACCTTCTCTGCGCTCTGGCCACCGTATTCGAGACTCTTGATACGGAGGCAGAGTGTCGCGCCATTGTGCTCGCCTCTGCCGGCGCGCATTTCTGCGCAGGGGCGCATTTTCACTATCTGCAGGGAGAAGCTGAACAGCAGACGTGGGACGCTGAGGCGGGGAATCCGTTGTATGTTGAAGTGGCGCGGCTCCACGCCTGCCGCAAACCAGTCGTGGGTGCGATTCAGGGTGCCGCTATTGGTGGGGGCTTTGGACTGGCGCTCGTCCCGGATTTCCGTGTCCTTTGTCCAGAAACGCGCTTCGCGACGAATTTTGTCAAATTGGGCTTCCATCCTGGCTCTGGGCTCACCTACCTCCTACCGCGGTTGATTGGCTGGCAACGTGCTTCGCTGCTCTGCTCTACCGGTCGCCGGCTTGGCGGCGAGGAAGCCTTCGCGTGGGGCTTGGGTGAAGTACTCACCGAGAAGCCCCACGTGCGAGCCGCCGCTGTGGAGCTGGCCCAGGAGATCGCCGCGAATGCGCCGCTGGCTGTACAATCTGTGCGGGCGACCATGCGGGAGGGCCTTGTTGCTGAGATCAAGGCGGCTACGGCGCGCGAGTATCGAGAACAACACTGGCTGCGGCGGACGCAGGATCACAAAGAAGGCTTACGCGCCGTAGCCGAACGACGCCCCGGGCGTTTTGTTGGACGTTGAAAACCGCTTTCGGTCCTCTGTCTTGTAAATTGCGAGGCTGCGGAACGAGAGCGGGATCAAGCAGATCTGCAGAGCACACAAAGTCATCCATGAAGGAGCATTTGGGAAGACTTTGTCGCCCTATTTCCCTCCCTGCTCTCTCACTTTGTCCATAAACGTGCGGAAGTCCTGCATTTCTTCAGGACTCGCTGTAAATTCGTCGTCGCAAATCGTAAATGCAATCGTTGTAGCCTGCGCCATTTGCCGAACCTGCCCTATCGTGAGGGGCTGGATCGTCAAAAATTCGGCCACGAAGCCCTCACCCATTTTCCCATCGTAGCTCGGCTGCGGAAGCTCCAACAGCGTGTTATCCACCCGCCAACCCGTGCGATGGCACTGCCGATAATGCCAGCGAGGAAAACGGGCCGACAGCAACAGCGCCACAGTAGGGAGGTCTTTTGTGGAAGCAGGGACAATCGCGTAGAGACTGATGTGGGGGGTTGCTGTAGCACCACGCACTGATGTCTTGATCGTGGTGTCTCCGCTCGCGCGATCGCGAATGACTTCAATGTCCGCAACTGCAACGGAAACAGAACAGCAAACGAGAATAAGGACGGCGCTGAGGTGGCGCATCAAACCTCCCTGTTACCCTGGTTTTTAGTGGGAAAAGGAGAAGAGGGCAAGAGAAATGAAGCAAACATTCAGCGGAATAGGCGTAGCTGAAATCTATGGGCGTCAACCTGCACTAGATTACTGACGCCAAGAAGATCCAGGAAAAGGCAGAGTTACCAACGCTCGGAGCTTACAGTAAAAGCTATATTCCTATTTGAAGTGCGCCAAGACACGTATTTCTCCCAAGCTCGGAATTTACACATACTTCGGCGAGCCCCAGGTTGGGACCCCGGAGCGAATGAGCATGACTTCTACATTGACAGGGCCCTTTTTTCTGATACACTCATGACCATAGGTGGATTGGAAAATCCGATACACTCACAATTATATGCATACTGGAAACAGGAGTTGCGCTCACAAGCGTTCACTATGACGGGTAATCGATCTTCCACGGAAGCTGTCCTTGCGGAACGGGTGCGCGCAGCCCGCCAGGAAGCGGACTGGACGTTGCAAGAGCTCGCTCAGCGGTGCGGGCTGGCGGTCAGTACGATCCAAAAGATCGAGGCTGGTCAGATTGTGCCCTCCTGGTCGGTCCTGTCCAAGGTCC
>CAZUFQ010000767.1:0-3800 GCA_964618735.1 uncultured Enterobacteriaceae bacterium | reverse complement strand
TTATGCCTCCTGGATTCCGGGTCTCGCGGTGCTCGCCCGGAATGACGTAGCCAGTGTCGACCTCACTCTGCTAAAAATGTTGACTGTAGGTCTCCTGTCCCAGCCTCACGCGGTTCGCGCTCTTGATAGTTACACCGCCGATAGTGTAAGGGCTCGGTTGGAACGAAAATAGAATGCCTCGTCGATTGTGGCGTAGGGCCGGGAACAAGGATGAGAGGCGCGTTCTCGCGATGGCTTTGGAGTGACAGGTGCAAGGACATCGCAAAAGGAAGGGCCGCTTAAGAGAGCGCTAGGAAGAAGCAGTGGGCGCACCGCACCCTCAACAACCTGGACCTACGAAACGACTGCTCTCTAGTCTCGCCGCGCTTTTTCTCACGTGCGCGACGTTCGTAGCAACGGGGTACGCTGCTATCCTCACCTCTGAGGATCAGTTCCTCCATACGGCCCACCATAAAGATCTTTTCGATACCGCAGCGCCAACCGCGACCACCGCCAGAGCCAGGGAGGCGACTAGCCTCACCCAGACCGATTTCAAATCCATCAACACGTGGACAGCGACTGCGTCCGATGCCGCACTCCAGCTTACCGCTCTCAGGGATGTTCACGTGTGGGTGGGCTTAAAAAGCCACCATGATCACCGTGCAAATTTTGTCTTACGCGCGGAGTTGCTGAAGAATGGACAGGTGATCGCGACGGGCGAGAGCGCGGATATCAGCGGACTGACTGACGATAAGACCCAAGCCCGGGAAGTCATCATAGCTTTTGGTGGGATCTCTGACCCCGCAATTGCCGTAGTCGACGTACTCGCTCTACATCTGTCGGCCAAAGTCGCAGAGAGTAGTGCAGCGAAGAAAGCCCTTGGGCTACGAGTGTACTACGACGCCCAGAGTCGTCCGAAACGGAACCGTAGATGAAGGCTTCGACGTAGGAACTACATGCGCTGCTGGCATAGGCGCGTGTCAGCGGAGCGGCGCAAAGGTCTGTACCTCCGATGGCGCGAGCACAGTCTGCAACGCTACGCCTGGCGCACCAACGGCAGAAATCTGCAACGGCGTTGACGACAATTGCAATGGCCAGATTGACGAAGGCTTGGGAACCATTAGTTGCGGCCAGGGCGGCTGCGAACAAACAGTTCCCGCCTGCGTCAATGGTCAGCCTGCCGTGTGTACTCCAGGCACGCCGAAAGCGGAAATTTGTGGCAATGGCATTGATGAAGATTGTAATGGATCGGACCTTCCCTGTAGGAAGACGCTGGATATCACCATCATTGGTCCAGCCAATCTCTCTTCTACGAATCGCTCGCTCATTGCGGTAACGGGGACAGTTGATCCAAAGGCGACCGAGGTGACGTGCAACGGATACTCCGCTGGAATCAACACCAACGGCTTTGGCGGTTCAGTCCCATTAAAAGAAGGCAGCAATATCGTTACGTGCGTCGCCAAAGATGCAGATGGGAATCTTGGCAGCGCGAGCATCTCGGTGACGTTGGACTCCACGCCGCCACGGGTGACGATCGACTCACCCCAAGACAATGCCGTCGTTACTTCCCCCCTCATTACTATCACCGGGATGGTCAACGATCTGGTCATGGGTACGGTGAACGGTGAAGAAGCTGGAGTGAAGTGTAACGGCGTCCAAGGGCAGGTGGCCAATCGTCGTTTCGTGGTGGCGGAGGTGCCGCTCAGTCCTGGAGCGAATCCCATCACCTGCATCGGGACGGACAAAGTAGGCAATGTAGACACCGCTCGCGTGAGCGTCACGTTGGATACAACGGCGCCAAAGACTATCAGTATCGTCTCGGGCAATAATCAGAGCGCAGACATTGGGTCGCAACTAGCCGAGCCTTTGGTGGTTGGCTCGACGGAGAACGACGCGCCGGCGGTAAACAAAGTAGTCGTGTTCAAGGTCTTGCAAAACGATGGAACGCTAAGCGCCAACGGGCAGACTGGCCGGGTCCTGGCTGTGAATACTGATGCGAACGGTCAGGCGTCCGTGCAATTCACGCTGGGATCGTGGGCGGGAGCCGGGAACAATCAGGTCGAAGCGGTAGCGACAGGTTTCATAGGCGAAGCGCGATTTAGCGCCTCGGCGCTAGCGGGAGACGCTAATAGCATTGTGGTTGACAGCGGTAACAATCAAATCGGAGCGACGGGGCAGAAGTTGCCGAAACCGTTTGTCGCTGTGGTGATCGATCGCGGCAGCAATCGCCTGGGCGGCGTGCCGGTGACCTTTTCAGTGAAGAAAGGCGGCGGTGTTTTACACTTTGAATACGCATGGGATTCCAGTACTAATGACCCAACTGACCTAATAGGCTGTCACGTGTGTGAACGTGTCGATTATCCGGAAATTCCAGTGCCCCCTTTCAAAGACCCACTATTTGGGAATCCCGAAGTTCATTGTGTACAAGGGCAAGATGGCAAGTTTCAGGACGACCAACTAGCAGGCTTCACGAAGCCGTATAAAGCTGTTTCCTTTACAGCTACCCAAAAATATTTCTATGTTTGCCCCTGCGCGAATAGTGGGAACCTCGTGGTTCTTTGGGGGCGGCTATCTATTCGCAACAACACCTGGTCGGACAGTTGGTAGCCGGTTGCTGCTCTGGGTTGGCCAAAGGTGAGGTACAAAATGTCCCCTTCCGGGTCATAGGTGATGCGAACAGGGTTCATGGATGCTCACCTTCTTCGTTGACAAATGAGGTCCCAGTACGGCAGTCTCTGTCAGGGTGGCCGCAGCCTGATTCTTCCTGGTGCGACACAGTCGGCCTTCCAGCTTGGCAAGTACATCAGCTTGTTGCAGCAAGGATTCGACCAACCGCACAATGAAGGCAGCAGTCGCATTGCGGGGCAGCTCCAAGACGACAATCCCACTATAGGTTGCCGGAACGTAGTTGCGGATGTCGGCAAACCCGAAATCTCCAGTAATGAGGCAGACCCTATGGTTCTGAGCATGCGCAGCGATCTGCGGATCTTTTGCACTTGTCAAGCCGATATCGCGCACGTCGGTGGCGTTGTGGCTATAGTGCTCAATCAGGGGTTTCACCGAGCGGGGCAAGTCGGCGTCGATCAAAAAATGCACGGTCGTGTTACTTCACGCGGTCGGCAGTGGGTGATGTTCTTCCTGCTCAATGACTTCACTTGCGTAGGCCAAGGCCGCTCGAATATCTTCCTCGGTCACTTCATATTCTTGCGTGACCTCATCAATCCTCATCCCTCCAGCCAAGCTGCCGAGGATACGCACCACTGGTACCCGAGTCCCGCGAATGACCGGCTTGCCGTGCTGAATAGTTGGGTCGATCACGATACGGTCGTTCATATTTATAGTCCTCTTCGGCGAACACGCATTGGAGACACGACTCTTACTGCAAAAAACCTGTCTAGGGTGAAAAGGTAACGAGTCTTGGCACGGCAGACAAGGGCAAAGTTGGGCCATAAAGGAAACTACCGTAATGCTGACGCGCCACTCCCTCATTCGCTGGTTAGTCACGTTCCTCTTTGTCGTGATCTCGATAGCGACTGCAGACGCTCAGCTTGACGAGAACTGTGTCGTGAGCATCCTCAATCGCACCGCGCAGGTCCAGTCTGACGGAAGCTTCATCTTGCCCAACGTTCCCTCAAACGTTGGGCAGGTGCGCGCCCGCGTCACGTGTGTCCGTAATGGCATTACCACCTCGGGCCAATCAGATTTCTTCGCTTTTCAGTCTACGTCCTCCGCGGTCCGGGTTCCCCCGATTACCTTCGGTGAGAAGCACCCTATCCCGAGTTCACTCAGCGTTACCGCTCCAAAAACCACCTTGAGTACCG
>CAZUFQ010000766.1:0-3805 GCA_964618735.1 uncultured Enterobacteriaceae bacterium | reverse complement strand
GGGGTATTGCCAAGCACGCAATAGGCTTTTGCAAATGCCGAAACCATCAACCCGTTCCAACTCGTAAGAATCTTCTCGTCCCGCCCGGGTTTGACTCGTTGTTCTCGCACGGTAAAGAGTTTTTGCTTTGCCTCGGTGATCCACTGCGTCACCTCGCGCTCTTCACGCCGATACAGCTTGGCTAATTGCGCAAAAGTCACCGTGGCATGGAGAATATTTTTATGCTCAAAGTTGCCGACGTCGGTGACATCATAATAGCGGCAAAAAATTTCCCCAACCTCTTCTCCCAGTTCGCGCATCACTTCATCGCGCGTCCAGACGAAAAATTTTCCCTCTTCTCCTTCCGAATCTGCGTCCTGCGTGGAATAAAAGCCCCCCTCTGGGTGTAACATTTCACGCTCGACATAGAGCAAAATCTTCTCAACGATCTGACGAAAGAACGGATCGTGTGTCGCTTGATAAGCCTCAAGATACAAGCGCACTAACAAGGCGTTATCGTAAAGCATTTTCTCAAAATGTGGGACCAGCCAACGCTCATCCACCGAATAACGGTGAAAGCCGCCGCCCAAGTGATCGTAGATGCCGCCTTCAGCCATCTATCGCAGTGTATGAGTAGTGATTTCTAGATATTGCTCTTCACCGCTCGCCACATACTGTCGCAAGAATAGTGAAAAAATCATTGAGTTCGGAAACTTCGGAGCCCCGCCGAGTCCGCCATGCGTCCGGTCGACCTGCTGCGCCAGGCTTGTCGCCGCATGCGCCAGGGTTTCAACCCGTAACGGACGCGCCGTTTCCTCACGTCGCGCTAAACGCTCAAGATTCTCTAGGATCTTTGTGGTTGCGTTTTCAACGTCTTGAGGTCGCTCCCGATAGGCTTGCGCGACGCCAGCGAGAAGGCGTGGAAACGCCGGGAGGTTGTGTCGATCAACCGGAGGGAAATAGGTGCCGCCATAGAACGGTTTCCCCTCTGGCGTGAGAAATACGGTCATGGGCCAGCCCCCGCGTCCAGTGAGCATCTGCACGGCCTGCATATAAATTTCATCAATATCCGGACGTTCTTCGCGATCGACCTTGATATTGACAAAAAGAGCGTTCATCAGCCCAGCGATCTTTTCATCCTCGAAAGACTCGTGCGCCATCACATGGCACCAATGGCACGCCGAGTAGCCGACGCTGAGGAGAATCGGCTTGTTTTCTGCTTTCGCTTTGGCGGAGGCTTCCTCACCCCAGGGAAACCAATCGACCGGGTTATGAGCATGTTGGAGCAGATATGGACTCGTTTCGTGAATGAGGCGGTTAGTAAATTTATGATCCATGCTACGTCTCCTGTCGTGCATCGCCGTTCAAGGAAACTCGTAGGGTGCGCTTTCGCACTATTTCTTTGCTTACAGACGATAAATCCTTTTTGCTTCCGTGCGCAATTCTTCGCGGTAGTCCGGATGCGCAATTTCAATGAGAGCGGCGGCGCGCTGCTTGAGCGTCTTACCTTTCAAGGCGGCAATGCCGTGTTCTGTCACCACATAGTCAACAAAAGCTCTCTGCGCCGTCACTACACTTCCAGGCTCCAGCATCGGTACGATCCGAGAAATACGTCGACCTTTGACCAACGCGCTTGAGGGTGTAACGATTACGGATTTTCCGGGGTTACAGTAGGCGGCGGTGATAGTGAAAATCGCCTGTCCACCCGTGCCAGTGTACATGTAGGGTCCAATCGATTCCGAGCAGGCTTGTCCGCCGAGATCCACCGCCAAGGCGTTGTTCACGGCGACATAATTTTTCTGATTAACGAGTAATCGCAGGTCATCAGTATAGGTGAAATCATAAAATTCAAACTTAGGGTTGCCGTTGATAATCGCCAATTCATCGGGAAAGACGCCAATCCCAGCGCTTGCCACCACTTTTCCAGGATTGACTGTCTTATATTTTCCGGTGATGACGCCCTTTTGCACTAGGCGCGCGACTCCGCCAGGAATGACTTCGGTATGAATCCCAATGTCGTTTTTGTTCTCAAGATACATGGCGAGTGGCGACGAGACGCTGCCGAGACCAATTTGAACCGTATCGCCATCGTGAATCAATTCGTTCGCGATTAAGGTGCAAATAATTTCGGTTGCCGCCACTTCTTCTTCGTTTCGTGCTGTCGGCGGCAGAGCAGCCGGTGGAGTCGTAGGTTCTACAAAATGCGTCACTTCTGATACATGGATGTAATTTTCACCGCCTGTGCGGATAAAATTCTCTTGTACTTCACCAATGACAACACGCGCAGCGCCGACCATGGTCTTCGACATGAAGAGTCCAGCTCCGAAGCTGCAGTAACCATGCTCATCCGGTGGGGACAGCGGCGTCAAGTACACATCACAGGCAATCCCCGGAGGGAGTTCTCGATGGCGGTAGTACATCACCGGAATAAAATCCACCATTCCTTTCTCCATCAACGGACGCGTGAGAACGCCTAGGTAGGGGGTCTGGATGGTAAACGCTTGGTCTGCGCCAAGTTGATCCCAATTGTAGAGCGGCCCTACGGTCCCGATTTTCACATTGTGCAGTTCGTCTTTACGCGCCATGAGCGCCTCGCACAGCGTCAGGGGAGTCGCGTGCAGCCAATTCACCTGTACAGTGTCTCCATTACGCACAGACCGCATCGCTTCCTGAGCAGACACCAACTTTTTGCCGCAGCGACCTCGCCAGTCCATAGGCTCCTCCTTAACAAGTCAGGTTCGATTGACGAGCATAAACGACAGGCTCTGAGAAAGCAAAGCCGCAAGAACCTTTGTTGTCTCTACCAGGCGACTATGGTAGGTGAGAAAAAAGAGCCGCTTTCTCAGGAGGACTCTATGGAACTCCGCATTGAATACTGCGCTGCATGAGGCTACGAGCCGGAAGCCGTCAGTCTGACGGAACAACTGCTTACCGAGTATAAACAACGCATTCGCCAACTCGCGCTCGCGCCATTTGACGACGGTCGTTTTGAAGTCTTCATCGATGGAGAAAAAATCTACTCTAAAAAAGCGACTGGAAGATTTCCAGAGTATGCAGAAGTGCAGGCAGCTTTAGAGAAACGAGCAACATGAGCAATTGCGTCTAGGCCTGAGCAACAGTTCGGCGGTAGAGAAAGCAGCTCAAGAGGTGTCTTTTCTGCAGCGCTTTCTCTACTCGGCATTCAGTGCTCAGTACTAGAGTCACGCTGGCTCCGCGCTCCCAGTGACAAAGGCCAGTACTGTCGCCCCATTCTTCGTTGTCACCGTGTGCACGCAGCCATTAGGTCGATAGTTCATATCCCCTGTGGCAACTTCTCCGGACTCATCAGCGTTTGATCCTTCGACAAGAAAGATCAACTCATCTCCCACGTGACGATGTCGCGGCAGTACGGCTCCAGGCTCGAATCGTACTAGTACAGCGCGGCGCTTGGTCGCGGCGTCCGCCCACACCGGCTTCATGCGCACGCCAGGCATGGCTTCAGACCAAGGAATATCGCTTAGCGTAAACACTTGCGATGGAGGCGCAGCACCAGTCTCCGTCGTCGCTTCGACGCCTCCACTAATCAGCGCTAACACCGTCGCCCCTTGTTTGCTTCTCACGGCATGCACGCAGCCGTTTGGGCGATAGCCCATATTGCCAGCCCGCACCGTGCCAAACTCATCGGACAAAGCGCCTTCGATGACAAAGATGAGTTCGTCGCCCACATGCTTGTGGCGCGGCAGTTGAGAGCCTGGCTCGATACGACTGAGGACTGCGCGACGTTGGGTTGCCTCGTCAGTCCAGAGCGGCTTCATACGAATCCCCGGCTGTACTTCTTGCCAAGCCA
>CAZUFQ010000765.1:0-3808 GCA_964618735.1 uncultured Enterobacteriaceae bacterium | reverse complement strand
CCTTGGCTTTTCGATGTCGCTGTATTTCCCGGGAATACCGGCTACCTGATAAGCGCCGGTCACCGGGTGGTCCGGCGTCACTAGAAAATCACGGTGTTGAGACTGCGGATCGTTCAGAAGCCCTTCGGTGTCGTATACCGGCGTCGCCGCCACGCCCACCCCCTGCAGCAAGGCGGTAACTGCGGTTTGCGTTCGCTCTTTTGTCCACTTTGTAATAAGAGCGTCGAGTTCCGTTTCGTGCGCCTTGCGACTAGGGCGCTCTCGGAAACGGTCATCGGCTATCCATTCGGGATGCTCTATTGCTTGACAAAAGTGACGCAACTCCTCTCCCGTCCCGATCGCCATCGCCACCCAGGCGTCATCACCCTGGCAACGATACACGTTATGGGGAACCAACACGTCATCATGATTCCCTTGTCGGCCTCGATCCCGATCGTTCATGACGTAATCAAGCACGGCCTCAGGGAGCATAGAGGTAACCACTTCAGCCATAGCCAAATCGATGTGCTGTCCCTGCCCCGTCTTCCGCCGACGGTACAACGCCGCGAGGACCGCATAGCTCATGACTACGCCGACCATGTAATCCGGCCAGGTGCCGCCGAGCGCGCTAGGAGGTCCACCTGCATAGCCGGTCAGATGGCAAATCCCCGCCGAGGCCTGAGTGATGGGACCCCACCCGACACTGTGACTATCCGGACCATACTGGCCCAGCGGCGAGCCGGAAACCATGATGATGTCGGATTTAATGGCGCGTAGATCTTCGTACGCCAGTCCCCAACGTTTCATCATGCCAGCGGTGAAATTCTCCACTACGATGTCACTGCGCTGGACAATCTCTTTCGCCAGCGCTACCCCCCGTGGATGACCAAGGTTCAGTGTCACTCCTTGTTTGCTATAGTTGAGTCCATTAAAGAGTGGAGAGCCGTCTGGACCTTTAGGCTCGCGAGGATTCTGGCCAATGAAACGAATAGGATCGAGGCGTTGATGGGATTCGATGCGAATCACCTCGGCGCCCATGACGGCAAGCCAAGCGGTGCATTGTGGGGCGGCAAGGATCCAGCCAAAGTCAGCGATACGAACGCCTTCCAGCGGTAGTCGGGACATAACGTGTTCCTCCTTTAGGGGGGTCGGTCGGCGCTTAGATCACGCCATCTTGCTGCAGTTGCGCGATCCTCTCGGCGCTCAGGCCAAGCCGTTCACTATAAATCCGGGCGTTGTGCTCGCCGAGTCGCGGGGCGGGAGACCGCACTTGCCACGGCGTCGCAGAAAACTTGAACGGCGCCCCGGGATACGTCAATGGTCCGGTGGCGGGATGATCGACCTTCACGAAAAAATTGCGCTCGCGATACTGGGCTGAGGTCACGACTTCACGCATATCACGCACCGGGAACACCGGAATGTGAAACTCCTGACCTCTGCGCGCCAGTTCATTGCGGTTTTGCTCGCTGACCCAAGCGGCGACACCGACCTCTAAAGCGTCAATGTTCTGAAATCTTCCTAATAATGTCGAGAAGATTTCACTCTCCGCCCACTCGGGACGGCCCATCAATTCTTTCAGGCTTTCCCAGTGTTGGTCAGTAAGCGCGAGCAAAGCGACGTGGCCGTCGCGGCAAGGAAACACATAGGCTAGACCCCATTTGGTGCGCTGGAGGAACCGGCGTCGATTCGGACCATTGGGCGGTTCATGGGTGTAAAAAGTGAAATTCGGACGGACCATATGCGCCACCGCTTCGACTTCGGAGATGTCGACGTGCTGCCCCTTGCCAATGAGTTCACGATGAAACACGGCGCACATCGTCGCGCTGGCCGCAGTCCAGCCCGCCAGGAAATCCGCCTGCTGCCCGCTCGCCTTGACAGGCGGCTCATTCTCCGGATCGGTTACATAGTTGAACGGAGTCTCATAGCCTACTACTCCGGCATGAAAACAGTTTAAGTCGTAGGCTTTGTAATCTTTGTATGGACCAGTCTGTCCAAATGGCGTGATCGAGGTGACGATGAGTCGAGGGAAACGCTCGTGTAAACTCGCAAAGCCGCACCCCAGGCTCTCAAGAAAACCGGGAGGACACGTTTCCACTAAGATATCAGCATCTTTAAGCAGGTCGCGAAAAAGGTCAGCTCCGTGAGGCTTCGTAAGGTCCAGCGTCACACCAAGTTTATTGGTGTTGAGATAGAGAAACGCACCGCTGCGATCAGGGTGTGGCTCATCCCCAGGAAAAGGGCCGCGACGCCGCGCGCCATCCCCTGTCCCTGGACGTTCAATCTTTAAGACTTCTGCGCCCAGGTCCGCCATTACCTTCGTACAAAAGGGACCAGCCGCCCGTTCGCTCAATTCAACAATTTTCAAGCCAGAAAGCGCCCCGTCGTGCATAGGTCATCCTTCCTACACGAGGGAGCCACGGGTCACAGCGCCCCTCGCGTCTCAGTTTTAGATTTTGAGGAGGTCATCGTTCGAGCAGTTCTGTATTCCAATACGCCACATCGACAGCATTAAGATAGGGCAGCCATTCTCGATACCGTTTAAAGCTGAACGTCTCCAACATGAATGGCGTCCATTCGGGCCGGACTGGCTTATGGATGAGCTGCATACCGGCTTCTTCTGGTAAACATCCGCCTTTGATGCGGTTACACAGAAAGCAGGAGCAGACGACATTTTCCCAGGTCGACAATCCGCCACGCGAGCGGGGAATGACGTGGTCGAGATTGAGTTCTTGCCGAGGAAAGCGCTTGCCACAGTACTGACATGTGTTCTTGTCACGAGCAAACACGTTAAAGCGGCTGAATCGCACCTGACGCTTGGGAACTCGATCGTAGGCTACCAGCAAGATCACGCGCGGCACCCGCACCAGACGGTTAGTCAGGTGAATAGTGTCGTCATGCAGAGAAGCGGATAATTCCCCCCAACTCTCAAAATCAAACGTGCGATATTGGTGGTCAACCGCTTTCGCGATTCCTTGATAGAGCAACGAAAGAGCCCGGCGCACCGACGTGACATGGACAGGGAAATAGGACCGGTTGAGAACCAAGACCTTCGTGTTTAACACCATTATTCCCCCAAATCTCTATCAGGGAAGGATTTTCTGGCAGACAAAGTAACGGCGCAGCAGGAGACTGTCAAGATTTTTCACTAAACTTTCATGGAGCGGCAAGGGTTTTGCTCTCTACAGACCGGCTAGAAAACTCCTGTTCATCCAGAAAGTGACCCACTAAGTCGTGGAATTGAGCGGCGCTTCCCAATTCTTTGATTCCTTTGCGCAGAGTGCTACAAGGCCCAAACAATTTGGCGTACCAATCAATCATCTTACGGAATTGCAGACACGCGACATGCTCGCCTAAAAAGGCAACCGCGCGAAGAAAATGCCGCGTCATCACCGCCACGCGCTCAGTCAGCAAAGGCGGGCGGGGTAGAGGCGCCCCGTTCAGCCCGGCGCGGATTTCTTGAAACACCCAAGGATTCGCGAGCGCGCCGCGTCCGATCATCACGCCAGCGCACCCGGTTTCCTCTAACATTCGTTTCGCTGCAGAGGCGTCTTTCACGTCGCCATTGCCAACAACCGGCAGAGAGCGAACCGACTGCACAACCGCACGAATGCCAGCAAGATCAACCGACCCGCCAAATTGTCCCGCGCGAGTACGGCCATGAATAGTCAACGCCGCCACTCCAGCGTCTTCCAAAATCGGCGCAAGCTGGATAGCCTGCATCTGCGAGCCATCCCAACCAAGACGGGTTTTTACGGTCACGGGAATCTTTACTGCTCGTGTCACCTTCCGTACGAATTTACCCGTTTGCTTAGGGTTACTCATAATTCGC
>CAZUFQ010000764.1:0-3811 GCA_964618735.1 uncultured Enterobacteriaceae bacterium | reverse complement strand
GGATTTGGCTAATTTTGGACAAGAGTGAGTAACGATTTGAATGGAGAAGGGAACGCTTACGAGTAAGGTGTATCGAGAGGCGTTGGCGGAGAACCGGCGACTTACGGGGCAAGAAGGCATTGATATTCCTTTGAGGAAGCATCGCTTGGCGGAGATTGTCGCGCCGTCAGGCGGGCCGGCGTGGACAATTGACTTGGTGAATGGCGATGCCCAAACGTGGGATATAGAAAGCACCTCGCCTGCGGCGGTGGCTGGGTACCCTCACATCACTGTGCCTGCCGGATACATCTGTGGCTTGCCAGTGGGGATTTCCTTCTTTGCGCATGCATGGCAAGAGCCTACGCTCATCAAATTGGCGTATGCCTTCGAGCAAGCGACCAAAGTTCGGAAGCCGCCGCAGTTCAAGGCCCATGCTGACCTGAACGAGACGCTTGGCGAGAGCAGCGCTCATAATTAATCGACGTGGTCAACAACGCCGCCCTTCGACAGGTTACCACAGACCTGCCGCCGCTATTCCTTTGCCGGCGAGCTGGGTACAATTCGGGAGCAACCGCGCGGAGAGTTCAGAGGAGGTATTATGGCTACACAGAGTCGGTATGCGGCTGGGGCAGTGATTGTGCAAGAAAACGACGTGGGCGACACGGCCTACGTCATCGAACAAGGACAGGTCGAAGTAAGCAAGGCCCTCGACGGGCACAAGGTCCACTTGGCGTACCTGGGGGCGGGAGCGACCTTCGGCGAAATGAGCATGATTGACGAGAAGCCCCGCAGCGCCACTGTGACCGCCGTGACTGAGGTGGTCGTGCATGAGATCCGGCGGGACGACTTCTTCGCCAGCTTTCAGAGTGACCCGACCGTGGCGCTCCCGCTCTTAAAAATTCTCTTTGAGCGCTTACGGGAGTCGGACGCCATGATTTTGCAGCTCCAAACCGCTGACCCCCAGCCCGCCCGGGTCGTGAAGGACCCGGGGGCCGGTGTCCCAATGCCCCCTCGGGGACAGCCCACGATTACGTTGGAAGGGGTTACCCCACAAGCGGTCGCCGCTTTACCGGTCAATCCTTTCCCAATCACCCACTTCCCCTTTCGGATTGGCAGACAGAGTGCTGATCCGCTGGTTTATAATGACTTGATGCTCCCCGACTCTGTGCCGCCGCAAATCTCCCGACATCATCTGACCTTTATCGTCCATGAAGGGCGGGTGGGGGTGGTGGACCGCGGGAGCGCTCAGGGGTCCTGGCTGGGGGTGCTCCAGATCGGCGGGCCGTCGGGACGCTCCGGCCCCGTGTTTTTGACCGGGGCGGAAGCGCTGTTGGTGTTAGGCAGCCGGGAGTCCCCCTTTCGATTTCGGGTGAGCCTCCCCAATACGTTGCGAAACTGAACCATTACCCAGCTTTCCTACGTCCAGCGCCGCAGGCGCGAGGATGATTAACAAGTGAGAGCAGCCTGGATGGTGTGCAGGATGAAATCTACTCGTTCTTCGACATTTCCTCTCGGGACTTCCACCAGTTGATGGCCCCATCGCGCATACCACTCCCGCACGCTCTCACACACCGCTACTGCTTCTGTGAAACTCTGATCTCTCTCTGTGTCTACTGTGTAGATCTCCTCCCACGGCGGCAGCAAAAAGACGACTTTGTTGTACGAGAATTCTTTGACTTGTGCTGCGACCTGCGCCTCAGAGATAGCGCCATGAAAGAATAGAAACCCCAAGGCGTCACAAACGCCCCGATCAAAGAACACGGGAGCGTGGTGGACCGGTGTTTCACGATACCGCGCCATGTCCGCTTGCAGCATCTCCCTCCCAAATTGCTCTAACGCTGGCCGTGGACTCAGCCCCGCCTCCTTCCGTTGCTTAATGATCGCTCTGGCGCTGTCCGGCACATAATGGAAGCCGCGCACCGTGAGGGCGTCTAGCACGGTAGTCTTTCCCGCCCCCGGACCACCAGTCATCACAAAACGAAGATTTATCATAGCTTCACACCATAAGAATGAAATTGGACGGCTACTGGACATCAGGCGCAAGGCCCAGCAACTGGAGGGTTTTTGCATCTCGCTCGCCGCCATAGTACTGCTTGAGCAGGCGCTCGAACACCGACCCCTGAGGCAAGACGCTTGCAAACAGGGTCGCACAGGATCTCAATTTGAGGTCGTCAGGAGATCCGAAAATCTCCCTCGCCGATCGGCCCTCGACCTTGAGGACCGCCTCCGCGCACTCCAACAACCGCGGTCCAAGGAGGGGATGCGCCAAGTACGCCTTGGCCTCCTCGATACTCTTGATCCCGTAGTACTTTGCGGTCGGGCTCACCCCGAGGCCATCGAGTTGTGGAAAGATGTACCATATCCAATGCGTGCGCTTCGCGCCGCTGCGTATTTCCGTGAGGGCTTGCTCGTAATCATCTTCTTGAGCTTGCACGAAACGGTTCAAGTTGTAAGGGTCGGTGCTGCGAGACTCATTGGAGTTCGTCATGTAGTTCCTCCTGTCGCCGAATGCTTATCGTCTCGGGTCACCGCTCAAATTGGGCCCTTGTCACGTTCATTCAATCCGGCCGCAGGCGGCGGTCACGCTAGCTAGGAAGAGACACGGTGACGCTCTAAAAAGGCCCGCACAGTGCTTATGTACCGCTCGTTTTCTTCTACGAATATTATGTGGCCGCTGTTCTCAAACACTACCAACTCAGCGTTCGGCGTCTTTGCCGCTATACATTCGGCGGCCTCGACCGAACACGTGCGGTCCCACCGTCCGGCTAAAATCAGCACGGGATGCCGGATGTCGCCCAAGCGGTCCTCGACCTCGATCCCGCCGTAGTCCTCTGCCGCAGCCTTGCGCAACATCTCCGGCGCGTACACCGCCCCTGCCGTACGCTGTTCAAACTCTGCGATGCGGGGGTCTAAGGGATTCGCAAAATGGAACGGGAATTGAGCTGACATCAGGGCGGCGACCTCCTCGCGGGTCCGCACGTGCGGTTCGCGGGCCCAGGAGTCCGTCACTTGCTGGCGGAGTGCTGCGGGCTCAAAGCTGGCTAGCTGCTGCTTCACATATGACATTAAAAAGCGGCTGCCCGGAACACCATTGGAAATGATAGTTTGTGCTGCTTGTCCAGGAAAGTCCACCGCGTGTTGCAAGGCGACAAAGGAGCCGTACGAGTGCCCCAACACAGCGTACTGACCCAACTGCAGCGCCTTCGCTAGCAATCCCACATCCTTCGCGTGTTGGGCTAGCGTCCACGTCTCTTGAGGCGGGCGTCCGGAGCGCCCGTTAGCGCGCTGGTCCACGAGGAGGAGTTGATAGTCGTCGGTCAGTGCATCGAGATAATCGCCAAAAAAATGATGATCGAGTCCGGGGCCGCCATGTAGGATGAAGAGCGGGTAGCCCCGGCCCCGCGCTACTACATGCAAGCTGGTGTCACCAATATCAACTAGGCGACCTTTTTCTTCACTCATAGCCCTTCTCTTTGTCACAGGCCAAGCACACCAACCACTCTGCAGCGCCCCGTGAGATGGTGCGGGGCGCCTATTTCCATCTGACCGTTGTGTGCTATGGCTTGGCAGCAGCTTTTTGCTTCGCTAACTCCACGCGAAACTCTTGCTCCTTTTGCGCGACATATTTTTTGTAGCCGTCGGCATCGATGAACGGCGACGGGGCGCCCTCTTTCATACGCGCGTATTTGGCTTCCATATCGAAGTAATTGCCGTGGGCCCCTAGAAAATAGTTACATGGCAAGGCCCGCAACACGCGAAACATGCGCTCATAATCTCGCGCGATCTGCGGATACAGGGGGTTGCCGACGAGCTTGTACCCCGGATTCACATT
>CAZUFQ010000763.1:2602-3823 GCA_964618735.1 uncultured Enterobacteriaceae bacterium | reverse complement strand
TAATCTGAATGGAATGGTGTCCGAGTTGTTCTTTGACGTAAGCGAGTGGAGCACCTTGCTGAATGAGGAGTGAGGCGAAGGTATGCCGTAGGTCGTGAAGATGAACATGCCGTAGACCAGCTTTTGCCAGGATTTTGTAGAAGACACGGTTTCGTATATGGTCACCGTCGAGTTTGGTTCCGGTTTCCGATACAAAGATCCACGGCGGAACTTCTCCCCACCCTTTGCAAAGGGTTTCCTTCTTTCGCTCTAACAGCAGAGCTTTCAGCGTTTCCGTGAGCTGATGACTCATATCTATCTTACGCGTCTTTCCACTTTTTGGAGTGAGGAGCTTTTTACTGATGCGGCAATATGTACGGCGTACTTCCAGAAACCTGCCGTGCCAGTCGATATCTCCCCATTGCAGCGCCACGATCTCGCCCAGGCGTACCCCTGTCCGAGCGAAGGTAAGGAAGAGTGGAAAAGATGAGGGAAAATGTTGACGGACTGCATCGAGGAAGAGTTTCAGTTCCTCTCTCGTAAACGGGTTGATATTTTCTCGTTGTTCGGCTGGTTTCTTGTTAAACCGTCCGATTCGTGTTGCTGGATTCGTTGCCAAGATCCCATCTTCGACAGCATGATTCATCATAGCTCTGAGTGGGATGATGATGTTGAGAACGCTTTTCCACGATAGCTGACTCTGCCGCTTGTCAGCGATGAGTTGCTTGATGTCTTGGCGCGTGATTGTAGGAAGCAGTTTGTGGCCCAACGTAGGGGCGACATGCAATCGATAGTCTCGGGTATATCGGTTCAATGTTCCTGGTTTGCAGTAGACAGTTGCATATGTTTGGAGCCATTGCTCCGCATATTCCGTGAGGGTAGGAGGCTTCTCTTTTTCTTCTATCATTTCAAACTGACCAAGCGCGATTTTCGCCTGAATTTTCTCCGCTACCTGCTCAGCTGCACGTTTACTAGTGCCGATCCGCTTTGCTTTGCGTTTGCCGTGGTGGTTGATAAAGACCCACCAGGCCCCTTTATGCTGTTTGACTTTAACGGCCATGATTTCTTCCTTTCGACTTGTGGTGAAGATTAAGCGCCCCTTTCCTACAGACTAGTCAGGGGGGCCGCGTTGCTGGGAAGTTGGCGGGGTGGTTAGGGGCATGGATAATTCCTTTCTAAGCCGTGCACGGTTGAGGCCGGGTAAACATTCTCCCAGCCCAAGACTTCTTCTACGCGTTGCCC
>CAZUFQ010000763.1:0-2592 GCA_964618735.1 uncultured Enterobacteriaceae bacterium | reverse complement strand
CCCTTTCCTAGTATGAAGTCTGCCGCCTTCTGCGCTTGAGCTGCTGCCTGTATGAGCACTTTCTTGTCATTGCGGAGCTTACTGAGCCAGCCGTGTATGTATGCTGCTGAGTTATTCACCGTCTCGTTGACGATACCAGCCACTCCGCAAAGGTAGGCCGCACCCATCTCAGCGCAAAGCTCCTCCTTGCTGTAGTTCGTATCTCCGAACGCGAGCAGGTCTCTCAGTGTCGTCCGCTCTAAGCGGCTTGCATGTCCCGTGCTGTGCGTGAGTTCATGGAAGAGGACCGAATAGTAGTGCTCTGCTTTAGAGAAGAGCCCCCGCTCGGGCATGTTCACAATGTCAGTAGAAGGGCGGTAATAAGCGCGCGCCTCTCCGTGCTCCATAGCTGGCCGGTTAGGCATACCCGCTACAATCTGCTCACAAGCGTCAATCTGCTGGGGTGTTTCGATTGACGTCGTTGCCGCTATCGAGAGTAGGCTTGCTAAGCGTTCGGGCAGCTCACATTGTTGGACGTTGAACACGGTATAGAGACGAGCCAGAGGAATACGCCTTGTCGTGTCTCCCTCTTCTCCTTCTTGGTTCTCTTCACTTTTGTCTAGCCACATCCAGAACACGACGGGGGAACCATGCTCACCCTTTTTGACGTGGCCGCCGATTTCTTGCGCTTGTCGGTAGGTAAGCCAGTAGGGTGAAGAGTAGCCCGCACTCGCTAACATCCACACATTGATGCCACGATAGGCTTTCTGACTCATCAGATTGCGAGGCGTGCTCGTTGTATGGTTCCAGGGTTGTTGCCAGGGCACCGTACCACGTTCTAATTGTTCCATAATCCGTGCTGTGATAGTCTCATAAACGTTCATCTCGTTCTCCTCGTCCAAGGGGTTAAGGGTGAATGTTGGGGCTTGAGTAAGGTGCGAACTTACACAAGCCCTCTTCTTTACGCCGAAAAGGAAAAGCCTTTTCGGACCTTGCCTAGCTTCAGGTTCACAGGTTGTTCTTCTGGTTCCTCCTTTCGCTCTGGTTGTGGGTTGCGAATGGTGAACAGCGCCAAGACCACGGCATGCTTACAAATGCCCTTTCTGTACATGGCGTCAGGGCAAGAGCAGAAGGCGTGATCCCCGCTCAACACAACGCCATATTGTTTGCCGTCTCCATTGGTCACGAAGCCCCGTAGCTCCGTCTCGTTCTGACCTGTGACAGTGATGGAGTAGGAGCCAGAGACCAATCCTTCGACCGCTTTTTGCAGTGGTTGCCCGTCTACTTTTGCCAGCACTTGCGTTGCGATCATTGTAAAGTCCTCCTTGTTTTGTGTATGAACCAATAATAATTAGTTTGTACATAAATGTCAACACCGTTTGTAATTAGGCTTGACATCAACGCTTTTGGGCGCTATCGTCTGACGCTGGAGGTTTGTCGTGAAAAAATCACAAGAAGTGAAAGAGAAAATTGTGACGGTGACAATGGAGCGGCATATCAAGCTGACAGAAAAGCAATGTACGCAATGTGGAAAAACGTTTTTCGGACCAAAAAACAAGACGTTCTGCTCCCGTCCATGTGTCCAGCGTGCCGCCTACCATCGCAACCCGGAAGCGTACCGGGAAAGCCGGATGAGGAGCTACCACCGGCAGAGGGAACAGACGAAGAAATCGTGACTCTACCAAGGTAAAGTCTAGACAGATAAACGTGAGACCCTTAAATGCGTTGCCTCTCCTGTCAATGCGAAAATTCTAGTGAGTCGAAGTTCTGCCTCCGGTGCGGGAAATACTTAAGTTATTCTTGTCTTCACTGTGAGGCAGAGCTGCCTGTGGAAGCGCAGTTTTGTAATATGTGTGGTCATGCTGTTAGTCAGTTGAAGACAGAGATTTCTACTTTCCCTTCCATCGGTGAGTGTGTTACCAGGTTAAGGCGTGGTGAAGGTATCGACCTTGCACGTTTTGTTGAGGGCGTTGAGAATCACCTACTTACCGTAGCCCTCGACATAACCGGGGGGAACCGAACACTTGCTGCTGAGTTGCTCGGAAGCAAACGTACAACCTTGCTCTCAAAGCTTAGGCGCGGTCATGAGATAGAATATACAGGTCTGGAAGAGCGGCTACAGATAAGAAGAGGACAGCTACAGGAAAAACAAACCTTCTCAGAAGAGCTTCAAGCTCAAATTAGACAGCTTAAAGAAGAGCTGACAGCCGAGATACGTCGCAGGACAACTGCAGAGGCGGGGCTACAGAAGAGGCAAGCCTCCTCAGAAGAGCACGCGGCAACAGGGACAATTGATGAAGTCGAGAGAGAAGCCATTCGTCTCGCGCTCCAGAAGGCCCAAGGTGACAAAGTCGTAGCGGCAAAACGACTGGGCATCTCTATTCGTACACTCTATCGAAAGCTGGAGAGGTTCTCTGAGGATAAAGAAGAAAAACGTTACGGGTACAGCGAGGACAGCGACGAATGAATAAAGGATTCTCCCCGAGGACCGTAAAAATTGTAGACACTATACAATCTGTCAACGCTACCGAGATGTAAGGGAATGCAGGTAGCCTGCAAGCTCTGTTAAACTGGAAGCAAAACTGAGTGTCGTCGATGGACATCCTTTAGTTC
>CAZUFQ010000762.1:0-3833 GCA_964618735.1 uncultured Enterobacteriaceae bacterium | reverse complement strand
GCTGGTCCGCCAAGATAACCGACCAGCGCTTCCGGACATTGATTACCGTAACTTTGGTTGATTGCTCTTCAGCCAGTGGTCTTTGGTGCGTATCCGTCGCTCTCTACGACTCCCACGCGGCGCATGAACCTTATGCCCGTAAGGTCCTTCCTCTGCCGTTAGTTGCCGCCACCCTGAGCCCCGCGTGACGTCGAAAACCCCTATGTAGCCGCCCGCTAAAAGCTTGAACGGTGTGGTAATCTTTTTACTGTGATCAAACTGAGTGCTCCCCGGTTTGCGGAACGACTCGAACCACGCTGGGTACACAAAATCAGAAACCGGTATGCCGTTAATTTGATAGCTAAACTGATCGGCCTCGCAGGCGTCACAGACTTCGTAGGCGTAAAGTTCTCCAGACCTTGCATTCGGCTGGACAAACACCGTGAGATTGATTTCTGGATCGCCGAGCATTTCCAGCAACTCGTGGCTGGCTGTCACTGTCCACGCATAGCCGTACTGCTTATCCGTTGCGGCGAAGACTTTGCCCAAAGGCAGCCCTTCATTGGTTACGTCATGATACCCGAGGGCTCCCGCCTGGTCCGAGTTGTCCAAAATCGCAAGCCACCACGAGCCGGCCTGCGGCTGCTGCCCGCGCGGAATAAAGGCGAGATCGGCGTCAACGCCCCACGCTGGATAAAAATCCCGGTGAACTTGGGTCTGCAGCGCAGGGACTACCGCTTGCACTTCAGCATCGGTCAACACGCTACTTGCATTGATTACTGCGACCTTTATTTCTGCCATAATTTTGCTTCTCCTTCGTTCCCGAGGAACGGCGCAACTCGCGTGCCACGACCTAACGTCTTGGTTTTCCTCAACACAGCGGAGCCATATGCGCATACTTTTAGCCTCCCCATGCGGGAGGGTAAGGAAAAAGTATCGTGTTTTTCGTGATCGACAGGGAGGACAATTTTGTCCTTGTCCAGGCGGCAAAATGTCCTGCTCTCCTCAGTCCTTCAACTTAAAGTCGTGCGCGCGTATGCCGTGTTTGCGGACAAGTTGCCAAAATGCGCGTCGATTCTTTTGTGCTGCCTGAGCGGCTTTGGTGATATTGCCCTGATGCAGGGACAGAATCTGTTGCAAGTAGGCTTTCTCAAATCGTGCTACTGCTCGAACCTTAGCCGTATGAAAGGACTCCTGTGTTGAAGGTTTATCATAGCCTGGGACTGCGAGCGCGGCGGCGTCAACCGTAGCGTCATCAGATAATGCTACGGCCCGCTCAATCGTATGTTCGAGTTCGCGGACGTTCCCCGGCCATTCGTACGTCAATAAGGCCTGCAAGGCGTCTGAAGAAAAGCGCTTTGTGGGCTTAGCGAATTCGGCTGCGTAATGATCGAGAAAATGTTGCGCGAGTATCGGGATATCCTCTGGTCGTTGTCGTAGTGGCGGAAGCGTCAGCACAAGCACTTTCAAGCGATAGTACAAATCTTGCCGAAAGGCGCCACGCTGCACGGCGTCGTCGAGATTGCCATTCGTCGCTGCAATGATGCGAAGGTTCGCTGATTTGTTCCTGGCGGCCCCAAGCGGACGGTATTCGTGCTCTTGGACCAGACGTAACAATTTGACCTGCGCGAGTGGAGGCAAGCTGTCAATCTCATCAAGAAAAAGCGTCCCGCCTTCCGCTTCGTCTACGACGCCCTTGTGTGTTGTCGTGGCGCCGGTAAACGCGCCAGCTACATGACCGAACAGTTGGTTTTCCATCAATTCTTGCGGAATCGCCCCACAATTGACGGGCACGAACGGTTGCGCTGCACGGGGGCTGAGATAATGGAGGGCTCGCGCGCAGAGTTCCTTGCCTGTGCCTGTCTCGCCGAGGATCAAAACACTCGCTGGACAGCGTGCGAGTGTTGGAAGTTGCTGGACTATGGTGCGAAAGACTGGACTTTGCCCGATTAATAGACGTAGACCGAAAGCTTTTTGTAAGCGCCGCGCCTCAGGAACCTCGACCAATCCGTGTTTTCGGTGGCGCAGCGCCTGGAGCATGGAAGAGTGCTGCTGGAATGTTTCCTGGGCGGAGGGCGAACAAGGAAATGTGTCACTATCAAGACCATCCTTAGTCACTGGTTTCATGGTAGTCTCCTGTGAGAGAACAAGGCTTCCACAAGTTGCTAACCAAGCTTTGCCCACCATAGTCTGGGGTCCGGGGCCTACCTAGCGCGGATGCTGCTACAGATTTGATGGGCAAACTTCTAGGAGAAGTTGTCCTCTTCCTACGAGAATGAGGATCCTTCCCAGCGAAAGGGCAATTAGTAAGGGAATAGTGCGTGCGACTAAGACGTTGTGGGGCAAACGTCCTACTCAGGCGAACGACGGCGGCGCCCGCCAGCGCAAGAGGAGAATTGTGTTGAGTTTGTTGTCACCCGACAAGACGTTGATGCAGGGTAGCCGGGATGAGAGAAGAGGGGTCCAGTACGCCGCCGTCCCAGAAATGGCGAGGAAACATGGAACGTAGCCAGTTTGTTGCAGCTCACCCTCTGGGCTATCGTCATCAGCATTCGCGACATTCACTGTTCTTAGAGCAGCAGCTGGGCGAGGAACGAATATTCCAGAGTGCGTCTCTTGGACCCTCAATAGGGGGACGAGCAAGACGAGGATAGTACACCCTACGATGACGGTGCGGCGCACCCTTCTGAAGAGTATCCGCCAGTGCTTCGCTCTTCTTTTGCTCGTCTGTGCTTTCATAGCAGACAAGTCACTTCGTTCCGATCGCAATCGACTCTGTCAACAATCCAGAGAGAAGACAGAGTACAAAAGCAAACACTCAACTCTTTCTCCACACTAACCTAAGTTCACCTAGCACGATTAAACGATGAAGCCAACTTTTTCTAGAAGGTAAGACCCATAAGCGTCTTTCTTTCCTTTCCGTTTGGGACTCATTACTGCTTCCGAAACGCCGGCATCACTTCTTTCGCAAACAACCGCACCCCTTCAAGATCGTAAAGCCCAGGACGGCGCAGGTTAATAATGAAATGCGTCACTCCCGCGTCGATGTAGGCTTGCATTTGTTGTTTGATGGCGGCGGGGTCGCCGGCGAGCACGCTACGGCGGACTTCATCCACACTGACTTTACGCAAGTCGGCGACTCGTTGGAGGAGCGTTTGCACTTCCGCCACGTCGCCTTTGATATAAAGCGGCGTGAGGTACGAACGTTCGATCTCCGCACAGTTGCGGCCGATCTTTTTGCAGGCTTTTTCCAGAATTTTATTTTTCTCAGCAATCTGGTCCGCCGGTAGGCTTGGGATATTCCATATTTGCGCATACTTGGCGACCAACGGCAAGATCTTCTTTTCTCCCACTCCGCCAATCATGATAGGCGGGTGGGGCTTCTGGATTGGCTTCGGCATAAATGGGGCGTCGGTCAGGGTATAATACTGCCCTTTAAAGGAGACCGTCGGTTCCGCCGCCCATAACTTGGTGATAACTTCAAGCGCTTCGGCAAACTCTTGCGTCCGCTCTTTCACGGGCGGAAAAGGCACGCCATAGGCCTGGTGTTCTTTCTCAAACCAGCCCGCGCCAATACCCAAAATCAGCCTCCCGTTGCTGAGATGATCGACCGTAGTCGCCATCTTTGCGACGATAACCGGAGAACGGAAGAGGTTATTGGTGACCATCGTCCCAATCTTTACTTTGGACGTAGTGGTGGCCATTGCCGCCAAGAGCGTCCACGCTTCGAGTTCCGGCGCCTCTGGCGGGCCAACACTGGCGAGCAGATGATCATTGGTCCACAATGTATCAAAACCCAAAGCCTCGGCCTCTTTCCAGACCTCTTTGAGTTCCTCAATGGTCGTCTGTTGCTG
>CAZUFQ010000761.1:0-3852 GCA_964618735.1 uncultured Enterobacteriaceae bacterium | reverse complement strand
ACGTGCTCCACCACGTTCAGGCAGACGACGGTGTCGAAGCGACCGCGGAGGTCCGCCACTCAGGCCGAAAAACGGCTGTTGTTGATTACCGATGGTAATGAAACTGAAGGAGTCGCTAAGCAGCACATAGCGCTTGCGCGACGCATGGGAGTGAAAATTTTTCCGGTCATTCCTCCTTCTGGACAGCAACCCGAGGTGTCGTTGGAGAAATTTATTACGCCCCCATTAGTGCGAGAGGGGAGTGCGTTCGGCGTGCGCTTGGTAGTGCGTAACGCCAACGACAAAACGGTGCGCGGCAGTGCGACTGTGTTCGCCAACGACCAAGCGCTCACACGCCAGGAGGTCACTTTAGAGCCCGGCCTTTCCGTGCTGGAAGTGCCGGCGCAAATTCTCCAGCGCGGCAATTATTTGCTGCGCGCCGAAATCAAAGCTGAGCCCGACACGGTCGTGGGCAACAATAGACAGAACGCTAACCTTGTCGTCGCGGGGAAGATTCGCTCGCTTGTGATTACTGACAACCCGAAAACGCATCTGGTTCGAGCTCTGCAAATGAAGGAAGTTGAGACTGAATTTCGCCGCCCGGAGGGGATTCCCACGCAGATATCGGAACTACTCGATTACAACTGTCTCGTGTTTGACGATATTGGGCGGAACGGTATCTCTGCGTCGCAGATGAACGTGATCGAGAGTTATGTGCGCGATTTCGGCGGCGGCTTTTTAATGGCTGGTGGTTTGCGCACTTTTGGTGACCTTGGCTACAAAGGCACAACCGTCGAACGGGTGTTACCGATCACGTTCCAAGAACAACGACCAAAGAAAAAGAAACGGACGCCCATCGCTCTCTTTGTGCTCATCGATCGCTCAAATAGTATGGGCTACAATAGTAAAGTGCGCGGCCTGCACGACGGGCAAAAGATGAAATACGCGCAGAAGGCCGCTATTGAGTTGCTGAGTCAGTTACAAGACTCCGATTACGCCGGCGCGATTGCCTTTGATTCTGACCCTTACGTGCTGGCGCCGCTGGGCCTGCTCTCGTCGAATCGTGCAGACTTGACGGACAAAATCACTCGTCTTAAATACGGGGGGGGAACAGTTTTTACGAAAGCCTTGGAAACTGCCGCCGATAAACTCGGGCAGAGGCGCGGCTCCATCCGTCATATTATTTTGTTAACCGACGGCGACACCCACGGAAACCCCGCCGATCTCTATCCGTTAGTGGGCTCCATTGCCCAACGGCAAATTAGCATCACGACGCTTCGTATTGGCGATGACACGGTCAACCTCCAGCTCCTTTCCTATATGTCAGGGAAAACCGGCGGACGTTTTTATCACGTTGAGGATGTAGAATCCTTACCGCAACTCATGATCAAAGACACCAAGCAGGTCATGCGTGAAAAAGATGATGACGACGACAAAGAAAAAGAGATCATTCCACGTGTAGGCGAGCGCGGGCAGATTTTGCAGGGACTCGACGAGTTTCCCGGACTTGAAGAATACATGCTGACTAAACCGAAGCCCGGCGCGGATGTGCAGCTGTATACCGACGTGCATAAGGATCAAGATCCCCTGCTGGCGACTTGGCAGTATGGATTGGGGAAAGTCGTCGCGGTGACATTTGATCCTAGCGGCGCTGGATCGAGCGATTGGATTCGCTGGGAAGGATACGGGAAATTTTGGTCGCAAGCCGTGCGCTGGGCGATTCGTGATGAAACGCCTTGGGATTATCGTTTGAGCGTACAGTTGCGTGGCGACCGGACCGTCTTGCGGGCAGAATCATTTGACAATGATGAAGAAGGCATCCTGCAGGTGCGGGCGCCGCGCGGCGCCCAGACCGATGAGCTGACGCTCATGCCTGTCGCCCCGCGTGTGTATGAGGCGGTGCTGTCAGGAAAACGCCAGGGTAGTTTCCCTGTGACGGTGTTGAAACGAAAAGGCGGGAAGATTGTGAATCAGAAAAATGAGATCGTCATGGCCAGCCAATCTGCGGGCGACTCTTTGGCTGAATATCGCCAGCAACACCCCAACCGCGACCTCCTGCGCGAATTGGCCGAGGGCACGGGCGGGAAAATTGATCCAGATCTGAATGAGCTGGCGGCGCAGAAACGCGAAGGCCACAAGAAACTGCTGCACCCGCTAGAGAACAACTTGATTATCTTCGCGCTTTTCCTGGTGCTTGGCGATGTGGCGGTGCGCGTGTTGTTTGGGCCGCCGGTATAGGCGGATGAAAAGGGATGCCTATGTTGTCCTCGAATTCCCTTGCTTTAAAAGAATGGGCGGTGGTTGTGCAGTCTCTCGCCGCGGGCAAACAGATTCTGCTGCTACGCAAAGGAGGGCTGTACGAACGTCAGGGAAAGTTTTCGACTGAGCCGACTGAGTTTTTCTTTTTTCCCACCTATGTCCACCAAATGGAGCAAGGGGTGACAACGAGCGCGGAGGGGGAACTCCAGGCCGTGCTTGCCGTTCGTCCTCCTGAAGATCAATTGCTTATTCGCCACTACGCCTCTGTAGCTGAAGTGCGGTATCTTGATGATCGAGAGCAACTCAGCGCCTTAGAGGGGCTGCATTGTTGGACGACTGACTCTGTTGCGAAACGCTTCGCCTATAAAACCCCGGGCCTTCATCTGTTCCTCTTACGCGTCTATCAGCTGCCGCAAACATATACGTTGCCTATGTTGAAACGTTATGCCGGCTGTCGCTCTTGGGTCGAGTTAGGCGAATCGTTGCCCACTGCAGGCGCAATTCCAATGATGAGTGAGGATTCTTTTGCGCAGCAGGTGCGCTGCATCAAAGCTGCGCTCGCTTAATTTCATAAGACGCTGCTCCAGGAAAGTCGCCTTACTTCCTCGTTGGCAACCCTCCCCGTATGTCTAACCCTCACGAGGGAGAACAAAGGAACATCGATGGTGAATTCGATAATGGATGTCGATAGCAACCTAGAGCCTTGCTTGCTCGTGAAGGGGGCAAAAAGGCGGGTCAACAAAACAAAGCAAATATTCTATTCGCTGGTCGCCATTGCTGTCCTTATCTTAGGAGTAACAGCCTGTGCTCCACTGAGGCAGTACCGAACTGCCTATGACCTCTGCGTCAGTGAGACCGCTACGCCTTCTCCGAGCTGCGAAACCCACGCGCTTCAACAACTCCCAGGGAAGGATGGCTCCAGCTATTTACTCGGATTTGTCGAGTTTGACGACCAGGGTCAGTTGTGGGATCGTCAACAGATGTGGACTGTCATTAATGCGCTAGAGGATGAGACCTATAGCAAGGACTTATTAATAGTAGTGTTCGTGCATGGCTGGAAACACAGTGCGGAGCCGGGCGACGGCAATATTGAAACATTTCGTAAAGTGCTGGCGAAGCTAAGCGCGACGGAAGCGCAGCTCAGTCGAGAGACCGGGGCCCCTGCCCGACAAGTCGTCGGTATTTACCTGGGCTGGCGCGGCGGTTCGGTGACAGTGCCTGTGATCGATAATCTGACCTTCTGGGATCGGAAAAACACAGCCGGCAAGGTCGGACATGGCGGGGTGACTGAAGTGCTGAATCGCCTTGAACTGATTAAGCGCGACAAAGGCAACATCTTGCCGGGCAACAATACTCGCCTCGTCGTCGTGGGGCACAGTTTCGGCGGCGCGGTGGTGAATTCTGCAGTCGCGCAAATCCTCGAAAGCGGCTTCGTTCATACAATTGGCCCGACCGGGACGCAGGGCGATGTGGCGGGCTTCGGCGATCTTGTTGTCATGATCAATCCAGCCTTTGAGGCGCTCTTGTTTGCTCCAGTCAGCGACATGTCCAAGGAACGTGGATACTATTCCGAGTCCCAATTTCCCGCCGTTGCGGTGGTCAACTTTCAGGGGG
>CAZUFQ010000760.1:0-3856 GCA_964618735.1 uncultured Enterobacteriaceae bacterium | reverse complement strand
TGCCAATACGCTGATTTACGTAAAGCGACAGGGAATAGTCTGTAACGAATCTTCTGTTGTTGCTGTGCAAAAGGATCCCCGTGGGGCTCGTCGCGTTCTTGCTGTTGGCCTTGAAGCGAAACGCATGCTCGGTCGTACTCCCGGAAATATCGTCGCTATTAGACCGTTAAAAGACGGAGTCATCGCCGATTTTGAAACCACTGAGGCTATGCTCCGTTATTTTATTCAAAAAGTCCATAACCACCGCAAGCTTGTCCGTCCTCGCATCGTCATTTGTGTGCCAAATGGGATTACCGAGGTTGAAAAACGAGCTGTACGAGAGTCGGCAGAATCTGCTGGCGCTCGAGAAGTCTACCTGATGGAAGAGCCGATGGCGGCAGCGATTGGCGCTGGTCTGCCTGTGACTGAACCCGTAGGAAATATGATCGTCGACATCGGGGGAGGAACGACAGAAGTTGCTGTGATTTCTCTCGCTGGCGTTGTATTTTCTCGATCGGTTCGTGTCGGTGGCGATAAAATGGACGAGTCGATTATCCAGTACATCAAACGCAAATATAACCTCCTGATCGGCGAACGAACTGCCGAGCTTATTAAGATCACGATTGGCTCGGCGTATCCTGGCGATGAAATCCAAACGATGGAGATAAAAGGACGAGACCTTGTAGCCGGTGTTCCTAAAACGGTAGAATTATCAGATGAGGAAATTCGAGACTCTTTGGTGGAATCGATCAACCAGATCGTAGAGGCTGTGCGTTTAGCATTAGAACGCACGCCGCCGGAGCTGGCGTCAGATATTGTTGATAAAGGCATTGTTCTGGCGGGAGGTGGGGCGTTGTTACGGAATCTCGATATTCTGCTCCGCGAAGAGACGGGGTTGCCCGTCACGTTGGCGGACGATCCGCTGACGGCGGTGGTGATGGGGGCGGGGAAAGCGCTCGACGAATTATCCCTCCTGAAAGAAGTGGCGATACAACAATAGTACTGTAACGCCCCCTCGGGCAAAGCGAGGATTCATGCACGACTTCTTTCGTCGATACCGAGTCGTGGTGTCTTGTATCTTCTTTCTGGGGTTGTCTCTCATGCTGAGAGCGGTGAACACCATTACCCCCGGACGTGTTGATCCGGTTGGAGTGTTGCTGCTTGAAGTCATGCATCCGCTCCAGTTAGGAATGACTGTGGTCAGTCATGGCGCCACACGCGTGTGGGATGAATATATTGCGCTCTGGTCACTCCGTAAGCAGAATAGCGCCTTGCGCGAGCAAATCGCGAATATGGAAGATCTTTCGCGTCGTGCACTCGAACTCGATCTGACCAACCGAAGACTCGAAAAATTGCTCGAATTGAAAGCTGGGTGGACGGAAAGCGCCATTGCTGCTCGAGTCGTAGGGCGGAGTCCTGGGTCCATCGTGCGGACCGTAGTGTTGGATAAAGGAGAAGCCAACGGTGTGAAGAAGGGCATGGCGGTGTTGGCTTTCGATGGCGTGATCGGGCAAGTGATTACGGTCAGTAAACATGCGGCGCGCGTGATGTTGGCGTCAGACCCGAACAGCGGCGTTGATGTACTGGTGCAGCGTTCGCGCGTGCAGGGAATTGCTGCCGGATCGGTCGAGAACGGTTGTATTTTAAAGTATATTCAGCGCGGTAGTGATATCGCAGTCGGCGATACCGTCGTGACTTCAGGCCTGGACGGCATCTTTCCCAAAGGACAAACCGTGGGGACGGTCGCACGAGTAGACGCAAGAGAAAGCCGAATGTTTCAAGAGGTGGAGGTCAAGCTCAGTGCCGATCTCGGAAAAATTGAAGAAGTCCTGGTGGTTCCGCCCACTACTGCACGAGCGGGAGACTGACCCCGTACACGAAAAGAAGAAGTCCGCCTCAAAGTTGCTGGTGTTAAGCGGTATTCTCTTTGTGGTCGTGCAAACGACTCTGCTTCCTCATCTGCCGGTTGCTCCGGACCTGCTCCTGATCTTTTGCGTCTATCTCGCTATTTACCACTGCTCGGTCGGCGCGGCGGCGGGCGCCTTTCTTTTGGGCTACAGTTTGGATAGCTGCACCGGAGCCCCGATGGGAATGCACGCGTTTGCTATGAGCCTTGTTTTTGCTGTTGTGACTGCTACGGCGCGTTGCGTTTGGTTATATAATCCGCTCTCTATGCTGTGCATGGTGTTGTTGGCTACCATACTCAAAACCGGCGCGTTCTTGTTGTGGGGAGAGTTCGGTCAGGTGACCGAGGCGTTGCAAGCTCTCCTCTCTGAAGTCACAATAAATGAGACCCTTGCCGCCATGGTCTTGGCGCCCATCCTGTTCTCCATACTTTATCATGGAGAAGAGTTCGGCTACAGAACATAAATGCGCGATCTTGAACGCCTCAGTCTCGGGACGCGCGAGACAGCGGTTTCCCCTCACGCGCGGATCGGCGCTTTGGGGCTCCTGATTTTCTTCACGCTTGCTGTTCTTATTACGCGTCTTTGGCATCTCCAGATTCTTGATGGAGAAAATCTCCGCTCTTTGTCTGAGAATAATCGTCTGCGTTTACTCCGTACGCCTCCGCTCCGTGGCGTGATGTATGACCGACACGGACAGTTGTTGGTCGATAATCGCCCCTCTTACGACGTTGTGCTGATTCCGGAAGACACGCCGGATATGCAAAAAACTATGGAAGCGCTTTCGAAGTATATGGTTGGGGGAGAGAATGTGTCGAGCAAAATTGCACGGCGTGATGTGCGTCGTCCTTCGTACGAAGGCGTCGTGCTAGCAAAAGATGTCTCTTGGCCAACCATTGCTTCGGTAGAGACGCATCTCTGGGATATTCCTGGCGTTGGCATTGAGATCAGCACCCGCCGCTATTATCCGTCCAATGACTTTGCCGCGCATCTCTTTGGTTATGTCGGAGAAGTGAGCCCGCGCGAGCTCGCTCAATTTTCTGGGTATCGCATGGGCGATTTGATTGGCAAATTTGGCATCGAGAAGCGCTGGGAAGAAGTGCTCAAAGGCAAAGGGGGCGGACAACAGATTGAAGTGGACGCCACGGGGAAACGGCTGCGAGTGCTCGGGTCGGTAGAGGCGACAGCTGGGCAAAGTCTTGTGTTGACCATAGACCAAGAACTGCAACGGAAAGCTGAAGACCTGTTGACTGGACGAGAAGGGGCGATTGTCGCGCTTGAGGCGCGCACTGGCGAAGTGTTGGCCATGGCCAGCCGTCCGGTTTTTGACTCGAATGTCTTTGCGCGGGGAATTACTGTAGAAGAATGGCAAAACCTCATGAAAGATCCCTTGCATCCTTTGAGCAATCGCGCCATTCAGGGACAGTATCCTCCTGGCTCTACATTCAAGGTCATTATGGCTGCTGCGGCCTTGGAGAAGAAAGTTATTACGCCTGCGACTCGTTTTTCTTGTTCTGGCGGCCTTCCCTTTGGCAACCATGTCTTTCACTGTTGGAAAAAGGGTGGTCATGGCAGCCTCGATTTACGTCAAGCTATAGCCCAGTCGTGTGATGTGTACTTCTATCAGGTTGGTCAGCGCCTCGGCATCAATGCTATTGCTGAGTATGCTCGACGGTTTGGCTTGGGTGCCCCGTTGGGCGTCACTCTTGATCATGAGGTGGGCGGCCTGGTGCCTGATCCCGAGTGGAAAAAAGCCCGCTTGGGCGCGCCTTGGTTTGCCGGAGAAACCTTGTCGGTTGTCATCGGACAAGGCTACGTCACTGCTACCCCCTTGCAAATGGCGACCGTCGCTGCGGCGATAGCAAACGGGGGCACGATCTATCGCCCGCATCTGGTGAAACAGGTTCTTGGCGATAATGGCAAGCCTCTACGGCTCCATAAGTCGAGGGTCTTGCAAAAAACAGGAATTTACC
>CAZUFQ010000759.1:0-3860 GCA_964618735.1 uncultured Enterobacteriaceae bacterium | reverse complement strand
TTAGGTCCTTACCGCGTCTGGGAGATGCCTGTTGTTGTTGAGGCGCGCTCGTAGGAGAGAAGTTCTCGCTCATCGGTCAGAGGAAGCAAAACGGGATCTGGGAGCGGTTGGATTGGGCGACGCGCCATCCCGAATACAATTTTGTCCTCTTCCCTCACTAGCTGATTCGCCTTGGCGAAGCCAGGCAATTGCCGCCAGCGCTAAGGTCCAGCCGAGGAGAAGGCCTCCGATCACGTCACTTGACCAATGCGTATTGCAGTATACGCGCGTAAACGCCGCGATGACGATCACACCCCAACTCAGCACGCGCCAGCGGGGGTACTCCTCAGCGAGAAGTATAGCCAGGAAGGTTGTACGTAACAGGTGCCCACTGGGAAACGAGTACGGCGTCGGGAAGTGGAGGAGCAGGGGAGCCGAGAATGATAGGAAGAAAGGAAGGTGGAGTTTGTGAGAGAACTGGACGGGAGGACCAGGGTGAACAAGAACGAACTTCAGAACGATTTCTATCCCGACTCCGACAAAGAGCAATAATGGTCCCAATCCTTGTCTACCCCGACGCTGCCGCCATCGCCATGCGAGCCCGAGAGCCAAGAGCCCAGTGAAATGTGACTCTCCCAAGAGGGTCAAGAAAAAGGCCACACTATCAAGCAGGGGAGAGACCAACGGTTGGAATAACGTCTGTCCCCACCAGTCAAACGAGTGAGTAATGTTGAAACCTACCAGCATGCACATTGCAACGAAGGCCAGTCCAAGTCCATAGGCCTGAAAGATCTCAGGACGCTGGCGGGGTCTCTCCTCTTGCATACTGCGCTTCACCGCAACAGCCCCAGCATCCACCAATAGGGAATCGCGACGAGCACAGCTGCGAGATAAATCAGCCCATAGCTCCAGGCTAACGAACGCACCTGGGGGTGCGAGAACGCCTTTTCTTTGGTGCCAAAGTAGAGCGCGAGATAACAGGTGCTTTGGTAGGGTAAAAACCATACGGTGACCGACATGCAGATAATCAAGACAAGCGCGAGAGCGTCGATGCCAGCATTGGCGGCGACAGGGACAACGGTGATGGTCAAAAGTGACACCAAAGGAAAACTAGGGAGAATGAAGCGCATCGCAAAAATCGCTAGTGCGAGCATGAAAAGAAAGATCACTGGACGCGCGGCGAGCGGGGTGAGCAGCGGCTCTAGCTCACGAATTAACCAGGCGTCAATACCAAGATGTCTCACTACACTAGTGAGACTGAGCACGGCGCCAAGGTAGAAGAGAAAATCCCAGTTGATGCCTGCACGGAAGGTCTCCCGATCAAGCAGATTGGAGGCAAGTAATACCGCCAATCCGATCATAGCGATCCATGCCGCGTCGACGCCATGATATGGCGAGGTAATCCAGCCGATCATAGAGGAAATGACGATGGCCCCGTTAATAAATTCGGCGCGTGAAGGCGGCCCCAGCGCCTCGATCTGTGTCTCGATCAACCCGCGAGAGATGGTTGGTTGAAATTCCGGAGGGAAAAGGAACATCGTCGTAGCGAAGGCGAGGACGAAAGTTGTCATAGCCATCGGCAACGCCGCCAACGCCCAGAGACCCCAGGTGATATTGAGGCGCGTTGCTTCAGGTAAGAGCCCCCAGGCCAGCAGATTTTCCGCTGCGCCCGTCAGAAAGAAGGGACCCATTTGCCCAAACCCTAACAGCGCCGCCATCGCCAACCCTGCGGAGCCGTTACTGCGGCGAGCATAACCGAGCGAGTCAGAGAGCGCTAGAATAATCGGTCCGGCAATGGCCGTGGCCGAGGTGGAGTCTGGGATAAAGGTCGTGATCGCCGTGCCGCTCAAGGACAAACCCGTCGCTTGACCCCGGTACGTCAAGGGAAAACAGCGAAGAATATAAAGGGCAAGCCGGAACAGCAACCCTGAGCTTTGTAATGAGGCAGTGATGCCAAGCACGCCAATGATGAGAAAAAACGGGCTCGTGGTAAATCCAGAAACCGCAATCTCAGACGGGACGATAGCGAAGAGAATCCAACCAATGATGAGGCCGAGCCCGACGACATAATCCGGCAGCACGTCAAGCGCCCAGAAGACTACCGCCCACGCCAATAGTGCAAGCATGTGCATGCTGTCGACATCGAGTCCGTTGGGCGGCGTCAAATTCCACAGCCCGAGCCCGACCGCGAGACCAATGGCCCCGCCGCTCCAACGCTGTACACGGGTAGAGATTTGGGAAAGACGTATGCGCCTATGAGAAACTCCAGTAGGGAGGTTCTCATCCTCTTGTGTTGCGCGTTCGAGTCGTTGGGTGATGCTGGAGAATTGGTCGGCATACGTCTCAGGAAAACGGGCAAGCCAGTTGCTGAGCAGATCAAATCGTTTGGCGGTGAAGAATTCTTCGATATGGGTGACAAGCAAGTGGGCGGCTGAAGAGAATGCTTTGATGTCCAGATAGTGATCGATAGCCTGGTCCCATTGACCGGCAGTCTCATACAAAGAGGCTGCACGTTGACGCAGCTCTTGCGCGCCGTCCGCGCCGACCTCTGTCACCAGGCGTCCGAACAAGTACTCACGAATCGCGTCTGGATAGATGACGACACCGTTATGTTGCACGACGAAGGCCTGTTGAGCCGCCAGACTCGCAAGTTCGCCCTCAGCATCTTGACGACCAAGCAACGCGTTGACGATCGTAGGATCGAGCGTAGCGAGGATAGCGGTATGCATCAACAATTCTTGACGAGCCGGCGGTTGCGTATTGAAAAGGGCCTCGATCTGGAAATTGAAGGCTTCCTGCTTTTTTGAGAGCTCCTGGTTTGTTTGATAGAGACGATCGCTGATGACTTGAGTGAAGTGGAGAATCAGCCGGGGATTCTCCTCGATGAGCGCGTCAAACTTCTCTTTTGTCAGTCGCCAGAGTTCGACTTCCGTTCGAGTGACGACTGTGGCGGAGCGGGGACGATCAGAAAAAAGCGCGCGCTCGCCGAACCACTCGTTGGGCCCGTTAACGGCAACAACCTCGCGTCGATTCCCAGCGCGATTGATCAGGACTTCCACTTCTCCAGATTTAATGATGTAGAAATCGTATGCTGCTTCTCCCTCATAGCAAATAACAGTTTTCGGCGGATGTTGTTCTTCCCGTAGATCCGCGATGATTTTCGCGAAGCTGCCTGGAGGAAGGTCGGCAAAAAGAGGAATACGTCGTAAAACGGTGGCTAGTGAATCCATAGTGATATATGTGTTTGATCAGGGTTATCGGCAAAAGTCAAAATCATTTGATTGTAAGGTAACGTTTGCCCGAGTCGAAGCCCGGTCCGCATTGAAAATTCAGCCGTAACTGGGATAATTGGCGCCACCAATGGCGAACCATCACGATTTGACGCACTTCATCTGGCAGATTGCCGAATGGCCTGGATTTGGGGTCGTTTATTGATCAGTAGTAGGCTGCGCGCGCTGCTGAGTCTTGTAGTGCTCGGCTTTATGCTCTCCGGGGCGTGGCTGCCGCCGTTCCTTCTTGCAGCTCAAGAGAACGTTGCTGGCCAAGCGTTCGTCACCCATGAGATACGATATCACGTTAGCGGAGCTGGAGAGGTCTTTCTCGTCTGGGGTGTGAATGGCTGGGAACCTGTTCCGGAGATGCTGCGCCCATCGGGGACAGTCATCAAGCACGCGATTATGTTCACCCCAATGCAGCATGGCGTTGACGCGACCTTTAGCGTTCGAGTGCAGGCGCCTGCGGGCGTTACAATCACCTACGCATTCCAGATTACGAAAAAGCAGGATGGCGCTTCGGTTGAAGTATGGGACAACAATGGGGTCCCGGGCCGGAAAGCACATGAATTCCCCAGAGGAGGGAAGTGTGAGGAAATTATCACCCGG
>CAZUFQ010000758.1:0-3871 GCA_964618735.1 uncultured Enterobacteriaceae bacterium | reverse complement strand
GGCTAGCTCAGGAGTCCTGCCGGGGAGTTTGGCTTGCCATTCGTGATAATACACGGTGTCGAAGGCTCCAATGATGCCTTGGATGGCAAGGAGCCATAACGCCGTTATCATCCTTGTGCCTCAACATGGGTCAACTTTCCCTCATAGGCAATCAGGCATCCGAGCAGGGGGAGGCGTACTTCCACGGAAACGTCGATCTGATCCCCCTCGCCAGCGGGTCTCTCCAAGGCTGTGACACGTGGGCTGAACCAGTAGGGCAGCGGGACATGTAATGCACCGAGGCGCAACGCCGCGCTCGTGGTCTGGTAGGTAAGGACACCTCCAACGACTTGCAGTCGAAACCGCATTTCGACGAATCCTATACGTTCCGCTAGCAGCCCATCAGCTCGCTCGAATTGCAGGCTTACCAAAGGCCGCCAATTGGGCCATTCCGCTATCATCCCGTAATTTCTCGGAGGGCTAAGCTAAGGGAATTTCTTTGGTGTGATATTTCACCGGGACATGGGTGAAAATTAGCCAGTAGGTGGTTAATTTTCACGCTGCGATTGAGCCATTTTTGTTCAGCGGATCGCAATGGCAGCTTACAATGGTAGAAATCGTACTTGCCCTTCCCACTCACCTTCCACACTACACTCCGCTAACAACAGCACTTCCTCTATTGCTCGAGCAACCGGCAGACTTTGAGGCACAACAAATACTCCTGGCATCGGTAGTCCATCGTCCAGCCGAGCGTAAGCATGGTTTTTCATCGTGCGAATATCGTGTGTCAGCAAGATTCGTGTTTCTCCTGCTGCCCATGCCAACACCAGGGGATCGCTTTTCCCCGACAACCCGACGTCTTGGACGCGAACAATATCAAGTGTTGAGAGTCTGAGTGCGACCCCACGGAGAATATCGTTGTCGAAATCTTCGTCGGTCAAGAAACGAGTCACCGGACTCAGGTCCTCTCTACTCGTCGGGCTAACAACCGTTCTCGCACCCCAGAGGATGGAAAGCGCTCTTCTACTTCTCGGCGTATGCTTTCTGCTTCTTGACGCTGCTGCGCTAGATAGGATTCCACTGCTTCTCGATGACGGAGGTAATACGTAATGACCGCATAAATATCCACTAATCTGAGAGAGGGATATTTATAGGCGATCTGTTCAGCCGTACTCCCGTTCAGAAAGGCGCCGAGCACGGTGTCTAGGCTGACACGAGTTCCGATAATACGCACGACGCCCTCTTCGGTAGCGTAAAGTGGCGGTGGTTCAGCAATCAGGGTTTCCACGATCGCCATAGTTCATCCCTTTCTTCAATCGAGCAAACGGTAAATTCTTCTTGCCTACTCTAACGCCTCGGCCACAATGAGTTCGGTAATCTTCTCTTCGCTGTAGCCAAGAATCTTTTCTAGGACATATTGGTTATCGCGCCCCCAGTACGGTGTAGCGCGTTTCACTTCGGCCGGGGTGCGGGATAGCCGAAAACGTGTGCCCTCTACCGTGATGGGGCCCAGCCTCTCGTGTTCTAGTTGGACAAAATGTCCACGATGTTGCAGCTGCGGATCGGTTGTGAGTTCATGGAGCGAGCGCACCGCGCCTGCAGGAACACCACGTGCTTGCAGCATTTCTTCTAAAGCAAGGCGATCTTGGGTGTGAGTCCAAGCCGAAATGATATCGTCAAGTTCATCTTGATTCGCCAAACGAGCAGCCATAGTGGCAAAGCGCTCATCTGTTTGCAGATCGGGTTTACCCATGACGGAACAGAGCGCTTGCCATTGTTGCTCTGTTTGTATGGCTAACACGAGCCAACGATCTTTCCCCATTGCGGGATACACGCCATGGGGAGCCAGAGAGAGATCGTGATTGCCCATCTTCTCCTGAATACGACCATTGACAGTATAGTCGAGAATGGCTGGGGTAAGAAAATGCAGCGAGGCTTCTGCTTGCGATTGATCAATATATTGCCCTTGGCCTGTCTGACGACGGTGTTCAAGAGCCGCCAAAATTGATAGGGCGGTGAACCGGGGCGCGACATAGTCCGTGTAGGCGCTAAAGGGGCCTGCCGGCGGGCGATCCGGCCAGCTCACAAGGTTAAAAAATCCAGAAATGGCCGCCGCCAAATTGCCAAAACCCGCAAATTGCGCCCAGGGTCCGGTTTGCCCCATCAAGCAGGAACTGATCATGATGATGTCCGGCTTGATTTTGCGCAGCGACTGATAATCGAGACCCCAGCCTTTCATAGCTCGTGGCGAGAACGATTCCGTCACCACATCCGCCCACCGCACGAGGTCGCGGATAACCTCGCGACCAGCTTCTTTGGTGAGATCGATCGAGACCCCGTATTTTCCAACATTCAGGTTTTGGAAGAGCGCAGAGTTATCGGGGCCAGGTTTACGATTTAAAAACGGCTGGAGGGTGCGCGCCGTGTCGATGCGGCGTTGCGAATCGACGCGCACCAGCGTAGCGCCGTGGTCCGCAAGGATGCGTGTGCCCGCTGGGCCGGCCATTACCCACATGAGATCAAGAATTTTCACATCAGCAAGGGGAAGATTATTCGTCATGTTTTTACTCTCTTTCAGGTCTCAGACAGCCTCGTCCCTCAGATCACTCCCTGACTTTGCAGTTCACTGAGCCGTTGTTCCGTGAGTCCTAACTCGTCAACATAAATCTCTCTATTGTGTTCGCCCACCAACGGCGGACGGCGACGATACGTGATCGGCGTTTCGCTGAACTTCACAAACGGACCGGGATATTTGAATTTCTGCCCCAACTCAGGGTGCTCTATTTCTTGCCAGTACTGACGGGCGGCAAGCTGCGGGCTGTCGAGAACTTCATCGATCCTTGCGATTGGCGCAATGAGCAAGGCGCGTTGCAAGGCGCCTTCGAGAAGCTCCATTTTTGTCTTTGTCTTGGTGAATTCTTCGACAATCAGTTTCAACTCTTCAAACCTGGAGAGCGCGCCGGCGGCGCCGCCAAAAAGCTCTCCACCGAAACGCACCCAGTCCATACTGTGAATCTCATCGCTGCACATGCCTTCTTCGTGAATCCAGTCCATCAGCCGTTTGGTGAAATGGCCGAAGGCCGTACCAAAAAGGTACGTGATCGCGACGTAGCCATCTTTCGTCGGCCACAGGAGCCGGATATTAAACGGACCGACCTTCACGCCGCCGGCCATGCGTTGGATTTCGGCTTCGCCATACGGCGCCGATAAAATGTAGGCTTGTGTCGCCAGTGCGACGGCTTGCTGTGCAGACACGTCGATATGCTGGCCCTGCCCGGATCGGTGTCGTTCATGATTGGCGACGAGTGCAGCCACTGCCCCCTCTGCGCAGGCGTGTAAATAAGCCTGGGGCACGCTGAGGCGCAGGGGTGCACGATCGTCATCTCCATACAGAATAAGTGGTCCGCCGGCGGCTAAGATCACTAGATCGCTATCTGCGTAATTCGCTTTCGGACCGTCTTGGCCGAAAGCGGAAATCGACATATACACGAGCCCAGGATTGATAGCCGCGAGGTCTTTATATCCAAGACCTAGTTGCGCCATTACACCGGGGTTGTCAGACTCGATCAGAAAATGCGCCTTGGCCGCAAGTTGTTTTAGCAACGCTTTTCCTTCCTGCGAAGCCATATCCAAGGTGATGCTGCGTTTGTTACGATTGTACGCCCACCAGTAGAGCGAGTGATTCGGGTGAGGTTGGTCATGATAAAAAGGGGCAAGCTTGCGGGCTGGGGAGCCGCCGGGCGGTTCGACTTTAATCACATCCGCGCCGAGGTCCCCGAGAATCTGACCGCAAAGCAAGCCACGCTCGGTAGTCAAATCAAGCACACGATACGCACTGAGCACGAGTTTCTCCAGTAAATGAATTCTTGCCGTCACTCCCCTAGCATAAAAT
>CAZUFQ010000757.1:2275-3872 GCA_964618735.1 uncultured Enterobacteriaceae bacterium | reverse complement strand
TAAGGCGTAAGACGGAAAAAGGGGAAATAATGGCTACTACAACGCACTGGCTCCCTGGTCCGCGTATCTACAATCTCTTCCCGTTACTGGCCGGGCCGTTGCCGCAGTGGACGTCGCATCTGCAGCGAGCGCAACGCCTGGGGTTCGATTGGGTATTCGTCAATTCTTTTCACTATGCGGGATACTCTGGCAGTCTGTACTCTATTAAAGACTATTACGCTGTCGATCCCCGTTTGCTTGATCCGTCCGCCGGGGCGCCGCTGGAGCAGCTCTCAGCACTGGCGCAGACCGCCAAGCAACTCGGGTTAAAACTCATGATGGATCTGGTGATCAACCACACGGCGTTCGATTCACTTCTTGTGACTGAACATCCCGAGTGGTATAAGCGCGGAGTTGACGGCAAGCCGGTGCGTCCCAGCGCTAAAGAGGGGGAGCAGCAGGTGGTGTGGGGCGATCTGGCGGAAATAGATAACGCGGGCAGTTCTGATCGGGACAATCTCTGGCGTTACTGGCTCAGGCTGGCGGAGTTCTACGCCTCTATGGGGTTTAGCGGCTTTCGCTGTGACGCCGCCTACAAGGTCCCGCTGGAACTGTGGCGTTTTCTCTTTCAACAGCTGAAGAAGACGCATCCTGGCGCGCTCTTTTTTGCTGAATCGCTGGGGTGCCCGTTCCCAGAAATTTTGCAGTTGGCCCGTACGGGATTCGACTTCATTTTTAATAGTTCAAAATGGTGGGACTTCACCGCCCCGTGGTGCCTCGACCAATACCGGCAGACGGCTCCACTCGTTCCCTCGATTAGCTTTGCGGAGTCGCACGACACCGAGCGTTTGGCGGCGGAACTTCACGGAGACCTTGCTGCTGTAAAACAGCGCTACGTTTTCTCAGCGTTGTTTTCCGCCGGCGTGATGCTGCCTATGGGCTTCGAGTATGGTTTTCGCCGTCGCCTCGACGTCGTGGAAACCCAGCCGCAGGATTGGGAGACGCCGCAGTGGGATCTCGGTGACTTTATTACAAAGGTCAATGCGCTGAAAGCCTCGCATCGCGTCTTTAACGAAGAGGGGCCAATCGACCTGATCGAGGTTGGCAACCCACAGGTTTGCACATTGGTGAAATGGTCCCGTGACCGAAGCGAGCGCGCCGTGCTGCTGCTCAATAAAGACCGGCAACATCCGCAGTCCTGCAACCTGGCGCAGGTCGGGTCCGCCCTAAGCGGGACGCGCCAAGCGCAGGATGTCTCCCTGGAAGAACGGTTGGAACATTCGCCGGACTTCCAAACATATCGGCTCAAACCCGCCGGATGCAATGTTGTTTATGCCACGCTGTGAAGGAGCGGAGTGCGTAGCGCACCCGACTGAAGACTACTCACTGTTGGTTACTGCCTTATGAACGTTTGGCTAGGACAACCTTATCCGCTTGGCTCTACCTGGGATGGGCGCGGGGTCAACTTTGCGCTGTTCTCAGAGAACGCTACTACGGTAGAACTCTGTCTGTTTGATGGACCAACCGGGGGCCAGGAAATTGCCCGCATTCGCCTGCCGGAACAAACCGACCAGGTGTGGCACACCTATTTGCCTGGCATACGTCCAGGCCAGCTCTA
>CAZUFQ010000757.1:0-2175 GCA_964618735.1 uncultured Enterobacteriaceae bacterium | reverse complement strand
GCGTTTTTTGACATCATTCATCAAGACCCCGTGCTGTCACAGGTGAAGCTCATTGCCGAGCCCTGGGATTTGGGCGAAGGGGGCTATCAGGTCGGCAACTTCCCCGTGCTCTGGGCGGAGTGGAACGCTGAATACCGGGACACGGTGCGGCGTTTTTGGAAAGGAGACGGCGGGTTCGCCGGCGGCCTGGCGTATCGGCTCACAGGCAGTAGTGATCTCTACGAGCGCGGCGGCAGACGGCCTCACGCCAGCATCAATTTCATTACGGCGCATGATGGATTCACTCTTTGTGATTTGGTCAGCTATAACGAGAAACACAATGAGACCAACGGTGAAGACAATCGAGACGGTTCTGATCACAACCTCAGTTGGAATTGTGGGGTAGAAGGTCCGAGCGACGACACGGCTGTGCTGGCGTTACGAGCGCGTCAACAGCGTAATCTCCTGGCGACGCTGCTGCTGTCGCAAGGCGTCCCTATGTTACAGGCCGGCGATGAGATTGGGCGCACGCAGCACGGCAACAATAACGCTTATTGTCAGGACAATGAGTTGTCCTGGGTTGACTGGAATCTGGACCAGCCGGGACGCGATTTATTGGAGTTCACTCAGCTGTTGAGTCGTTTGTTTCACAAGCACCCGGTGTTACGTAGGCGAAAGTTTTTCCAAGGACGTCAGATTCGCGGTTCCGAAGTCAAAGATTTGGCCTGGTTTCGCCCTGATGGTCTGGAAATGATCGACGAGGATTGGCGGAACTGGCATACCCGCTGTTTAGGGTTGCGTCTGGCTGGCGACGCCATTGAGGAGCTAGATGCGCGCGGGGCCCGGATTAGGGATCACACCTTCCTGATGCTCTTGAACGCCCACTACGAGACCATTCCCTTTATGTTGCCAGGCTCTCGTGATGCTGACCAGTGGGAGGTCATAGTAGACACCAAAGAAACAACGGGAAGGCCTCGGCGATTGCTTCTGGGAGGAGGAGAGCAATATGCCTTGGAGGCGCGTTCTTTAGCGCTCCTCCGATTGCGTAAAGAAGGGAGAGTGGCGGGGAAAGAGGATCCACGCATTTAGAGCGGAGCCGAAAATAAACTTAGCAACTTTATAGAGCAAGAGAAAGCGCTTTTCGGGGAGGTCACGATGAACATTTTTTACACTCATGGGTTGGGGGGCTCCCGAGAAACACAAACGGAAATTGAGGAAGTGTTTGCGCCTCTGGGACATCGAGTGATACGCGTCGCTGTGCCGTATCACGACACCCCGCTTGATGTTGCCGCCATGCTGACGACGATCACTTTTGGAGAATTCTGTCTGCTCATTGATAGCACGGCGAATGGCGTCATTGAAACTGCGCGCGATTTTTCTCCAGAGGAGTACGCGGTCATTGGCGACTCTCTCGGCGGGTTCATTTCCGCCGTGGCGGCGCAACGCGATCCGCGCATCAGCCATTGCCTCTTGCTTGCTTGTAGTGGCGACCTCTGCAACGCCATGATGAATCTCAACTCCTTGCTTCCTGGCCTGGGTTATCTAGCTGGCATGTGGAACCTTGCGGGTAATGGAGGATTGAAAATCCAAGCGCATAAAGCTATTGCTGGACAATCGATATTTCAAGAAGAGTTTGAATGTGTGAACACGTTTCATCCGGGGCGGCAAGCCAAGATCCGTCGGCTGTTGATTCTCACCGACAAGCGGGACCCGGTCATGCCAGCCAGCGCGTGCCGGCGTTTTGCGAGCAGTGTAAAAAGAAGTCGGGTCATTATGGCTTACAACGAAGGACGTCACCACCCGATCGGAAAAGCCGCCTTGCAAAAGTACGCCGTTCCTTTTCTCCAGAATAAGCCGCTGACGATGCGTGAGGCTCTCCGACAGTTTTTTCGCCAGGGCTTGTCATTCTCGGGAAACCTGCTCCAATAGCTTCGGCGCGCGCCGAGCACGATGTAGACGAAAGAAAGTAACCGCGCGGGAAGTCAGCGTCTGCAAAGGAGGAACGATATGATGTATACACGGTTATTTTATGGCACCATTCAGCAGGGCAAGGCGGAGGAGGCGCAAAAAATCTTGCTCGACTTTGCCCAGCGCATCAAACAAGAGTACGGTTGCGTGCTCAATCAAGTGCTCCAGAATGGCGACGAAATCGTAGGCATTAGCAGTTGGGCGACGAAAGAAGCTCTGGCCGCCTAT
>CAZUFQ010000756.1:0-3881 GCA_964618735.1 uncultured Enterobacteriaceae bacterium | reverse complement strand
AAAGAACGGCAAGAACAACAAACCCATCCAAAGAGAAAGAATGTTCCGAAGGCTTCCGTCGGAATCCGCGGCGTAAATCGGCGCTGTGCCGAACCAAGAGGTGGTTGCCACGCAGTACGGCCAGAGTAACTGTAAAAAAATACCACCCGCCAGCGATGCGTATGCGTGTGTAGGTCCGCATAGCAACATTGTAGCTGGGATTCGACGTTATCTCATCCCAGCCTACAGTCCTAGAAAGGCAACTTTAGCAATGAATCAATTTTTTGTCACTGATTTCCTATGATTGGAATATTGCTCCACAGCCCAAACATACGAAACTCTTGCGAACCCATCGCGAGTAGCTGGTTTTTGAACTTACGTCCGGTATCTGTCAATTTATATATGACAAAGCCCTTCTCAGAAGAAGTGTCTCGATTAACGAGACCATAGAAGACCAGTTTATTCATCGCTTGATAAACAGAATCAACTGCACTATTACCTCCTGTTTTTAGGCCACGAAGTAGACCACGAGAGAGACCTTCCATGTTTAGCTCTAAAAAATGCCCAATATGAAGAATGCCGAAAGTAGCACAGAAGCGCGCCGTCTGAGGATCTTGAGGCGCTTCAATTGTGCTGAGGTAAGAGAACAATTCTCCAGAGACTGGCTCGCCTTTTAGAAGCTCGACGAGCCGTTCAAAACTTAGACCCTCGTAAGTCTGGCTCGACGAACGCGCTAGACTCTCCCGAAGCGAAGCATTCTCTTGTGAAAGCCGAGCAAGCTCCTCGGTAACTTGAGGCGAAATGGCGTCGTTTCCCCGAACCCACCCGGCGAGGTCATCGCGTTGGTCCCACTCTGGCAGTTTCTGAAAGATAATTGCCCGAATGTCCTTCCCGTCGCTGAACCATGAGCACAATTTCTGTTGGACGATCTGCTTAAAGTCACGATACTGCGATTGATGCTCACGTTCATCAGCAACGTCGAGCCCAAGCTCTTCCACTCGACATTGAAGCGCTTCTTCCGACATAATCATTCCAAAAAGTGGTTTGCCGAATTGGAGCGCTAGTTCGTACTCGATTTGAACGTAACTCTTACCACTCTTTGGTTCGATTGACCCGAATCTGCCACCGAGCAAGAGAATAAACGCATCAGAATCCTTGATCCACCGCTGAATAACCTCAAGCGCTGTTTCATCTCCAGGCGTGAACTGTTCCATCGTAGCCGGGATATGTCCTGCTGCAAGAATTGCCTCAATTGCTGCTAGTCGGAGGTCCATCAGGTCCGTATATGTTGAAGAGAGAAAAATCTGTAGTTTACGATGTCTCATAATTCTTATCCATACAACCAATCGCCCGTCAGGATATCTCCCACAAAGCCGGGCTTTCCACCGGAGTAGCAGTAGAAAGATAAGGTTCTATCACAAATTATTAGAGTTTGAGGCTGCAATTCTACATTGTCTCATCTCAGTCTGCGGCCCTTCGGGAACTTCATGCCGCCCTACCGTTTCTTAACCTCCAGTGCTAGAGAAAGACCCACGATCAGCAGCTTAGGAGACTCCCTTAAAAACTGTCAACTGCTCCGTTCATGAGGCCTAAATGTTAGGGGTGTACGATATCCTGTGTCTGGCGTTGTTGGGGATGGCTTTTTCCTCGCTGTGCTTTACCAACGTGCTTTCGACCCTGATGCTACGGAAGCAATTTGTCCATCGCGCCCCACTCGCGCCTCTGCAAGGGAAGATTACGCGTGGTCTTCAGCTCGCGCTCGGACTGTGTATCCTGACCTGGATCACCGCGTTTCTCTGGGGAGCCGCCGCAACGGCAAGAGCGTTGATGCAAGGGCAGGTTGTGCCGCTTTTCTTCTTGCTCTTTTCACCCATTTTTTCTGGGGCAGTATCCTTTGTACTTTTTAGAAAAACTCTACGCGTGCGCACTAGGGACACTGAAGAACTTGCGAAGGAGCTCAAGGAGCTGTACGCCGCAAGAGCCGCTTCCGTAAGCGATTCAGCAGTTTTGGCAGCACAGCTGGGAAAAGGGTCAGCTCAGGACTCCTCGGATATCCGGAAAAAAGCTTTTCGGGCTGTTCTTCTTCTTGGCGAGCCCAGTTACCATGAGACCCTTCAACGCTTACAATCCTCCAGTGTCATTACCGAAACGCAGGCAACACCTCTGCGGCAAAGCGGTCCACCCCCCCCTATTCGCACGCGCAGATTAAGGAAATAGTAAGGGTTGTCACGCTGACACCGACAAACGGTTCCATCTGCTGCCGGACCCCTCCCGGACTCCCTGCGAGTATCCCCCAACCCTCGAGCTCGCGTGCGCGCCGCGCCGTCTCTGGATCGTCCGTGAGTTTCATCTGCAGCAGCACAGACTTCTCAATCGTCTCTGGATCGCGTCCAGCCTTACGACAATGCTCATTCAGCACGGCAATTTTGCGCGCAAAGACCTCCGGCGACCCAAACGAATTCCAGATATCCGCATGCCGCGCGACAATGTCTAACGCGACCTGTTCTCCGCTTGCGCCCACCAAGAGCGGCGGGCGAGGCTGTTGGACGGGGGGTGGATTTAGCAACGCGTCGTTCAGTTGATAATATCGACCGGTAAACGTCACGCGCTCTTCTGTCCACAGCCGGGTAATGATAGTCAGCGTTTCATCAAGCCGCTGCAACCGCTCGCGTACGCTGGGGAAAGGAATTCCGTACTTCGTGTGTTCTAACTCAAACCAGCCCCCGCCTAGCCCGAGAATAAGTCGACCCTGACTAATGATATCCACCGTGGTCGCCATTTTTGCCAACACCGCCGGATGCCGATACGTGTTCCCCGTCACCAACACGCCAAGTCGCATCTCCTGCGTCACCATGGCGAGCGCAGCCAGGCTGGTCCAGCTCTCCAAACACGGCCCCGTGGGATCAGAAAAAATCGGCAGAAAATGGTCGAACACCCATGCACTGTCAAATCCCAATGTATCCACGTCCCGCCACAGCGAAACAACATCGGGCCAGGACCCATGCCGTTGCGGCGTCTGGATACCAAACCGAACAGGATGTCGTGTCACTTGTTCTTCCCTCCTCATGCTTGCGTCACGGCCAGCCGTCCCGCCATCAGGCGACTTTTGCTATCAGCGCGGCGTACTTATCCAGCAGGGGCAGGACCTGGTCCCGCTCTCGCGACGGCACGTTCAACACTACCCGTTCAACGCCTAACTCCTGGCACCGATGTAAGGTTGGTTCATCGTCGGCCACGCCAAAGAGCGACACCGGCGCCTCGCTGGGTTTCCGCCCAGCTTGCTCAGCGCGGGCGTGGAGCTCTGCGATTGCGGTCGGCAAGTCGCGTAACGTCGCCCCAGTCGGAATCCAACCATCACAGTACTGCACAACGCGATGGAGCCCTTTGGCGGTCAATGTCCCAAGAAGAATCGGCGGATGTGGCTGTTGGAATGGTTTGGGATAGCTCCAGATCGGATCAAAATTGACAAATTCACCATGATACTCGGCGGCTTCTTGGGTCCAGATGCGTTTCATGGCCTCGATGCGCTCCCGCAACACGGTCCAGCGCCGCGCAAAGGGCATGCCGTGATGTTCCATTTCCTCTACGTTCCAGCCGGCGCCGATGCCGAACAGCAAGCGCCCATGAGATAACTGGTCTACCGACGCAACCGCTTTGGCTAAGATAATGGGATCGTGCTCCACGACCAGGCAGATGCCGCTGCCAATCTTGATGGTCTTAGTTACTACCGCGGCGGCGGTCAGCGTGACAAACAAATCATGGAGATGCCAAAGATAACGAGGAACCTTGTTCCCGATTGGCGGCGGGGTGCGCAGACTGGCCGGGATATGCGTATGCTCGGGAAACCACACCGACTCAAAGCCCCGTTCCTCGCAGGCTTGGGCAAGGTCATCTGGGCGCAT
>CAZUFQ010000755.1:1720-3883 GCA_964618735.1 uncultured Enterobacteriaceae bacterium | reverse complement strand
AAACCCTTGAGTGATCAGTAATAGAACAAGGTTGTGAGCTGAGCAATCGCCCACGGATCTGTAAAACGTGACCGACGTATGTCCTTAACCGCGGGAAACTGTATGAATAATGCGACCATGGACGATTTTGGGGGCTAGAGCAAGCGCGATCCGACCCTTCGTCTTTAGCTGTCCCTCCACCACAGCGATATATTCTTTCTCCACGGTATGATCGCGAAATTGTTGGCGCAGTGCAGCATACGCATGAGATGTACGTGCAGCGAGCAGCAGACCTGATGTCTCTGTATCAAGACGGTGCACGAGACCAGCATCAAGCGTCCGAGCTCCAGCCTTGGCGGTTTCTGGAAAATGCGCCGTTAAGAAGTTAGCAACCGTATTTGTATCTGTATGCCGAATTGCTACGCTTGGCGCACCCACCGGTTTATTGACTACCACAAGAGCTGCATCTGTATAGACAACAGCAATTGGCAGGGTGCATGGCACAGCGAGGACCGTAGTGATGTAGGCGATAATTCTATCGCAGGCGTGCAGTGAGGCTCCCTTGAGCGCGGGACGATCATTAAGGAGCACTTGGTGGTTGGCGATGAGAGCAGCTCGCTCTCGACGTGAGAATGTCGGGAGATGGCGGGCAAGAAATGCGTCAAGCCGTAACGTTTCCTCGTCGCCCGCTACTGTCCACTGTAACGTGTTGACCACGTTAATTTTGAGAAAAGCCGATCTTCATCCATCCTTCCACTTGACGGAAAAATTGTCCGAATGGGTTCTCCGCGGCTGATGGAGTAAAACAGGCCTTGCGCATATAATCGAGAGCGCCGGAATAATGCTCAAAATTTGTCGAGAGCTCTTGGAACAATAAGAACCCGGTCTGATAGAGGGAAAGGTCCAGCTCCGACACTTTCTGGTACGAACGCTGCCCTTCCTGCAAGTAATAGTCAAGCGTGCCCCTCTTTTCGATGTACGAACGAAACACGCCGCTCATAAAGAGGGTGTAGTCGCCGACATATTTGCGGAGGGCTCGTTCCCGTTGCATGTGGGGTTGCTGTGGGGCCGACATCTCCAACTGAGCGCTAAGGATCTCTACCAGACTATCAATCCTCTGTCCTCCGGCAGTGTGAAACCGATACAGTTGATCGGAATGGGCAAAGGCTGAGAGGAGACCGGAGACATACTCAATAACAGTGTTGTCACGTAATCCCAGCTCCCAAAAACTTTTCCGTGCGCAGGCGAGAAAGAAAGATTTAAGTTCATTCCTTGCCGTACTCTTTTCCATAGTGCTCTCCTACACTGAGCTTTCCTGTATAGTAGAATTATACTAACAAAAAAGACCGAGAAGAAAGAGGTTGCGGTCCTCTCGGGCGTCGAAAGGAGTCTCTTATGTTACATTCTGCCAGCATCCGTCAGCCTCGGTCTCTTTTAGGTGTTATCAGTCTTCTTCTAATTTCTGCCTGTCATGGGAGAGCCCCGGCACGTGAACTGGTGGAAGTGCAGGTCCAGAACATTGGTTTTGATCCTGCTGCTCAGTCGCCGGTCGTGCTGCTACAAGACAAAAATGGAGGAAAGAGCATTCCGATCTGGATCGGTATAGTTGAAGCGCAAGCAATTGCATTTCAATTACAAGGGAAAGCTTCTCCTCGACCGCTGACGCACGATCTTCTCAAAACCATTCTTGAGCAAGTGGGTGTGGAGTTTGATCGCGTGCTAGTGACCGAGCTCAAAGAGGGCACTTATTATGCTCGTATTCACCTCATCAATGGAGGAAAAGTCATGGAGGTGGACAGTAGACCCAGCGACGCCATCGCCCTGGCCTTGCGTTTCCATCGCCCTATTTTTGTTGAGCGCAGTCTTTTTGATTCTTCGCCTGCTTCCCAAATAGTTGCTCACGACCCAACTCCGCGAACGTCAGCGCTGCCCCTCAGTACGAAAATTTTTGGCCTTACCGTACAAGGTTTAACTGCGGCTCTCGCAGCACACTTTGATTTACCTGATACGCAGGGCGTGTTGGTGACTGAGGTAGAGGGAAGGAGCGGTGGGGCTCATCTCCAGCGCGGAGACGTGATTGTCGCAGTAAGGGGCGAACCTGTCGATGGAGTTGAAGATCTACAACAAAAGCTGCAAAAAGAACAGGGACATGTGGTGTCAGTACATATCCGCAGAAATAACGAA
>CAZUFQ010000755.1:0-1710 GCA_964618735.1 uncultured Enterobacteriaceae bacterium | reverse complement strand
TATCTCTCGCTCAAGAGGAACCAGTCCCTACAGAGGAGGAAGCCGAATGACTAGTATCTTGGAAGATAAAGAAGAGATCCGTGATTTAGTAACTCGTTACTGTCTCTATATCGACTCGGGTCGTCACGATGAATGGGTGAATTGTTTTACTGAAGATGGAGTTTTTGACAGTCCTATTCTGGGACGATGGTCAGGAAAAATTGCACTCAAGCAATTTACCGAAAAGTACCGCGCCTGGACTGGCGCCGCGCAACCTCGCCACTGTGTCATGAATGTGCTCATCAACGTTAATGGCGATCGTGCGACTGGAGAATGTTATTTGCTCATGACGCACGCTGCCGAAGGAAAGACTGAGCTGATCATTTCTGGTCGTTACGAGGATCAGCTAGAAAAAATCAACGGGAAATGGTTGTTCAAAGAAAGAAAAGTCCGCCCTGACACCCGACCGGCGGCGTGAAAATGGTCAGGCCTAGAAAAACGATTCAATCTTGCGGACGCGAGAGGGGAGAGTAGCACGCGCATCATCGATCTGCTGCTGGCGCTTCGCGCGCCGCTCCAGTTCTCGGTTGAGGGACGAGTCTTGTTCTTGGTCCCACGCTCTTTTCGCAGTTTCTCTATTGGCGAGGCCAAGCAGGCTGGCGTACCAGACAGATTGTTCTCCTAACGCCAAACGCGTCTCTTGTCCTTCCCAGAGCAGCACATTACGGGCGTATGGCCAATCCGGGTCCTCTGATTCTTCGTCTATTCGGGAGGCGGTTCGCACGGTTGACAGCGGCGAGAATTCAGTACTATCCCACGCAGGAGCTAGGCCTGTCGGCGCGCCGTATTTCTGCCTGATTGCTTGACGGATCGGCGCCCAGTATTCAAGCTCGACAAGATCCTGATCCGCCTCTAACGGACCATGTTGAAGCGCCTGCGGGGTCATTTCGATGTTGATCGCGTAGAGACCTATGTCGCGCGCGACATAAAAAGAAATTGCTCGACCTTGCCAACGCGCCACGAGCTCGACTTGGCTGGAGCTGCGGATTTCATAGGCGGAGTGTAATTCTCCGGTCGCCGTGTGTTCCAGCTCCGGTAACTTTCGCGCCTGCTCCAGGGTCATTCCCCATGAAGCGCCGACCGGGATTTGCGGCTCGACTCCGGCAGAAACGCTCGGGAATGAAAGTCCGCAAAGACCAAGCATGAATATAAAAAAGGAGAATAACGTTCGCATGGAGAAAACTGTAGCGTAAAATGTGAGGACGACTCAAGAGCGAGGAACAGCACGCTCCGAGGCAGTTCCTCTGCGCATGTCACTCACTTGATCTTCTCGACTTCGACGTTTCTTACTGAATCAGACGAATCCGTTTTCGCTCGCCTTTGCTAACAATGTAGACACCGGTCGGCGTGTTGAAGTGAGTCCCTAGAATCAAAGTGGCGGTATCGCAGTGTTGATCCACGAATTGCGCTCGCGTCATCATAGCCAAGTGTTTATCGACATCCGCTTGTTGGCTCCACTGTGGTTCAGCAATTTGTACTGGATGCACCATCATGTCTCCGGTGATGATGGCTTCCTGACCATTTGAACGTAAGCGTACGCTACAATGTCCTGGCGTGTGACCCGGCGTTGGGATGAGCATAACTTCGTCATCGATTACCCATCTATTTTGCAACCACTCGACCTGGTCTGCTTCAAGAATTGGTAGGATATTTTGTTGAACAACCGCTTGA
>CAZUFQ010000754.1:0-3888 GCA_964618735.1 uncultured Enterobacteriaceae bacterium | reverse complement strand
TAAATAGTCCAAAGTTTAGGGGGAAATCCTTATGAGAGCGTGTCCTGATGTACGTGCATCCGTTAAAACAAGCCGGGGATGAAGGTATTGCCCCTAATGCACTTATCCTATGTTCGGACTCGTTCTGTGCTCTACAGCACTGCTGGACAAGCCAGCAGTGGCACCCGATATCGTTTTGCCTTTCTAGGCTTGAAAAAATTCGATTAATACCGTTACTGCCTCTCCCATCTCACATATACATTCCACCGTTGGGACTCATCACTTGCCCAGTAAAGAAGCTCGCGTCCTCAGACGCCAGATAGACGCACGCAGCAGCAATATCATCTGGCGCGCCATTGCGTCGGACCGGGGCCCGATTGGCGGTAATCTGCATAAACTTCTGCATGCGACCACTCAACACTCCATCTTTCAGCAAGATAGGCGTATCGATCAAGCCAGGCGCAATGGCGTTTACGGTAATTCCCATCGGACCTAATTCTGCCGCCAGTCCCTTGGTAAATCCGATAATCCCGGCCTTTGCCGCAGAATAATGCACCAGGCCGGCAGCGCCGCCCAGGCCGGCAGTCGAGGAGATGTTGATCACCCTTCCCCACTTGGCGTCGATCATGTCTTGCACGACCGCTTTGGTGCAATTAAACGTGCCTTTGAGGTGGATCGCGATCATCTCGTCCCAGGCCTCCTCGCTCATATCAGAGAGCAGGACGAACTTCCCGATCCCGGCGTCGTTGACCAGAAGGTGAACAGGTCCAAGCTCTTTCCGTACGCGTTCGACGGCTGCATTGACCTGTGCTCGATTGGCTACGTCAGTCTGACACGCAGCAGACGTGCGCCCAAGCGCAGCAATTTCTGCAGCGACGTTTTCCGCGCCTGCCAAGTTGAGATCGAGGATCGCCACATTCGCGCCTTCACGCGCGAGCCGCAGTGCAATGCCGCGCCCAATACCGGAAGCGCCGCCAGTCACCACTGCATTTTTTCCTGCGAGACTCATATAAGCCTCCTCATGTCTTACAGCAAAGCGGGGAATTTTCCCCGCCCTCCTGTAGCATATCTGCATCAGCTTGCCTACAGAGGAGACGATAATGAGTAAGAGGCGATAGTAAGGAGAGCGTTACAAAGGAAGGAAAAATAGCAAATCACATGAGGCAGAGGGGACACATGATGCTGTTTACACACTAAACAGAGTATTGTCCGCCGTTTCTCGCTCCAGTCGCTTGAGCGCCAGGCTTACACTCGCACGGCATACCGGGATATGGTGCACGTCTCGTAAATAGTGCACTAACAACGCGGGTGTCCACCGATGCGCTTCATATCCATATTCAAGCGGCTCATGGGGAAAAACAGATTTAATAAGTGGATCGATTATGGGAGGGAACACGCCTGGACGACCACTACGTTTTTCATCTGCTAGACGAGCAGGAATATCAAGCCTGCCCCGCTGCATTTTGAAACGCGCCGCCCAGTTGTACACGGTTTGACGGCTCACGCGCAGTCGTTCCGCCACGATTTGTGGCCGCTCCCCTTCATCAATCCACAACAGCGCTTGGGCGCGACGCACCTCATTGGTGAGAACAGTGGGGGCGATCAATTGTTCCAACACTCCCCGCTCCTGTAAACTGAGAGCTAAAAGTGACATCGGAATACCTCGTTCGGTCTTGAGCATTGAGTCCTGAGCAAAACAGTTTCGTTTTCTCTCAGGACTCAGTACTCAGAACTTAGTCTTCAAGACTTAATAAAGTAGATATTGGAACTCGATCCAGAAATTGTCCTTCACCTTGGCGAAGCCGATGCCCCCTGCCCCACCGCCATTGTTGTTCCCATCGAGCCAATTGTAGCGGACACTCACGCGGAATGGAATCGCAAATGTCCAGTCCAGCCCCGGATACACCAGCCATGCCCCCTTCCCGGCGCAGAAAAACCTGAAACTCGGACGTACGTTGCCGCCAAAATACTTCGTATTGACCCCAAACGTGAAAATTTCTTGCGTATCTGCGACCGGCACCAGTCGGCGGATGCTACACGGCGGGTTGCCTGCCTTCCCATTCACAATACAGGTCGGGGCGTTAAGGCCGAGCCCGAGACCTCGCGCAGCCCGCTGGGCGAGCACCTCCGGGCTTCGACCGGGTCCGATCGGAGTCAGGAACCGATATCCAACCCCCGTAGCGAAGTAATCGTTCGTCAGACTCGCTGGCTTCCCCGCATCATAGTTCCGCCGGTTATTCAGCACATGAAACATAAAGATCTGCGCCGTAAACGCGAAGGTGTTATTCGGGTTCAGCCAGCGAATCCACTGGTTATGGTCAATACCGATATTCCACGCCCACACGTCGCGGCTTTTGAAACGCCCGCGCCGACACCCTCGTACGCCTAAGTCATCGGTGCAATCTCCCTCGCTGGCAAAATGTCCTCCCGGAAGAAATTCCGGATTGTAGAAAGGACTACTCGTAAAGCCGTTCTTCGCTAACGGAAGCGTAAGAAACCGTTGCAGAAATGCGGTGCCTGCTCCCCCATCATGAATCATCGATCGGAATCCCACGTTGCGAAAGTAGGCAAACTCACCGCGGAACGTCGAGTAGAGGTAGTACAAGGGATTGTCACTCCCTACAAACATCCCCGTCAACGCATTCACCGGGAACGACAGTGAGGCCCCCGAGATCTGAATGCGCTTCTCCCGGATCGGCACCTGGATGTTGCGCTCGCTAACGGCTGGTACGCCTGTCCCCCCACCAGGGGCTCCAGCAAGTTTGCCGGCTCCTATGACCTGATCATTCGACCCCCACGGATTATTGACAAACCGGCCCGACGAATCTTTTTCAAACGCGTCCTTCCCGGTAATCTGCTTAAATAAGGTCCCGGTTGGATCGAGATCCCAGGCTAAGTGGGCCGGCGTGGGCGAGAGGACCGCACCTTCTGAGGTCGCCTGGTCTTGCCAGGTGTAGTAATGGGCCAGCGAGAACGTGAAGTCATAGACCGTTCCGACCAGCCGCACCCCGCCTCGCGCGTCCGCGAGGCTGCCATGCGGCCCCTGCGCCCGGACACTACAAGGAATCCCATTGCCCGCCTGATCGGTTGGTCCCGGATTTTTCCGCCCGTATAAGGGACCTCCACACGGCATCCGCCCCACTAGCACTTGCGAGGTCGCCGTCGGAGTGTTCCAGAAACTGCCTTGGTTTAACGCATACCAGGCGTTGGTATTACGGTCCGGCGATACAAACCCCTCCAACGTCAGATCGCTGATCGGCCCCACCGTGCCGAAATTCCATTGCGCCCGCAGCATATTGAGCGGCACTCGCCGCTCATCTAAGGAGACCAGAAAGCCGCCGAACAGGTTATCGAGCGGATTGATCTGGTCCAACAGCCGAAAGCCGTCGGTCTCACCCCAGGACAGGTTTTGACGGCCAATACGGATGAACAAAGGACCTTTGCTAATGTTGAAGTACCATTCAAACAGCCGGGTTTGGTTGACCTTCTTGTTCATCCAACTAATGGACGTCAAATACTCAAAATTCTTAAAGCGGTTGAATTGGCCGGGATAGTGAGGAGGCTCACGCCCAAAATACCTATCCCAGTAAGTTCCAGTGAAACGGCTATTTGTACCGCCATCCCGCTGCTTGCGAAGGGTTTTGGGTCCGTAGTCCCACACGCCATCGTACTCCTCGCGCCCATTGAGGTAGTAATCAAATCCGTCCAGGTTGAGGAACTGCGCTAGCGGCCCGATGGTAGGCATGTCTCGTATCACCCGATTGATGTTATGACGCCACTCTAAGGTGACGAAATTCCGGTGTTGCACCAGATTGCCTACTCGATATTGCCCCTTTCCGGTGCCGATGCTGTCATCTGATAGCGCAAACGCTGCTCGTGAGTAGGCAAACCCCGATAAACTCATCTCCC
>CAZUFQ010000753.1:0-3894 GCA_964618735.1 uncultured Enterobacteriaceae bacterium | reverse complement strand
CTCGAAGCATGCAACGGCGATCGACCTCCTCCTTTTTGATTGCGTCGAAGATGCTTGGCCCGCGCGTGTGATCCGCATTGATCCTTCAACCAGCCGCACGTATCACTACTGGCACGTCTTCGTGCCGGGCGTGAAAGCGGGGCAGATCTGCGGCTATCGAGCGGAGGGGCCCTTCGATCCTTCGAATGGAATGCGATTCGATCCTACCAAAGTCCTCCTCACCGCGGCGGCGATGAAGAGTGTGGTAGCAGATCCGCAGGCGTACGATCGGGAAGGCGACAGGCTGCTCAACCGGCCCGCCTCTCGGACTATTGTCTACGAAATGCATGTGCGTGGGTTCACCCGCCATCGGAGTTCTAGCATCGCGGAGAAAAAACGCGGCACCTTTGCGGGCCTGATCGAGCAAATCCCGTATCTGCAGGAGCTCGGCGTGACTGCAGTAGAACTGATGCCGGTGTTCCAGTTCGATGCTCACGATTCCCCGTCCAGGCGGGTTAATTACTGGGGCTATGCGCCGGTCTCATTCTTTGCGCTGCATCAGGCGTACAGCTCGCGGCCGGACCCGCTCGGCCCGTTGGACGAGTTTCGCAACATGGTTAAGGCGCTGCACAGGGCAGAGATTGAGGTCATTCTCGACGTGGTGTTCAACCACACCGCGGAAGGTGACCATGACGGCCCAACACTGAGTTTGCGTGGCTTGGACAACAGCACGTACTACATTCTCGACCAAGATCGTGCACGCTATGCCAATTATAGCGGCACCGGCAAGACGCTGAACGCTAATCATCCGATCGTCCGCCGGATGATCGTGGACAGCCTTCGGTATTGGGTCGAGGAGATGCACGTGGACGGCTTCCGGTTCGACCTGGCGGCGATCCTCGGACGCGATGAGTCGGGCCTAGTGATGTGCACCCGTCTCGCTCTCACCCGGACCGCGGCATAGCCACCATCCGTAGTGAAACGATCACTCAGCACGGCGAGGTCCCCCAGGTGCTGATCGCCAAGCTCGTCGTTCCCGCAGGCCTTCATAAGGCTATTGAAGATAGGAAAGCCTATGGTCACTTTTGCTTATTGCCGTGCTGGTCGTTGTTGTCACAGCAGAGGAAGCGCTGTCGCGGGAGGATAACAAATTGCTTCGTACGCCACCCAAACGGCATATGATCGTTACCGCTCTTCGCTGGACCCAGTGAAGCAGCGATCTCTGCGACCCTGCGCTGTCTCTGGGTGCGTCGCTTGACTGGGATCTATCAAGCATGACAATGTTTGGGAATGGCAAATTGCTCCATCATCTCAGCATCTTTGGCTCCAAGATGTTGTCCATCCGCTTAAGGATATGGCGGAGGACGGTAGCGAAACTTGTAGGAGGACTGTGTGTGGGTTAGGTTTCAGCAAGGGAGCAACAGCAATGGAATATGACCGTCGTCTGCGCCCACAAACAATAAAGGCGGATGGTTGCTGCTTGCCGCCCTACCGACCCCGGCACCGGACCGCATGCCATTTGGCTGTTACGCTTCTTATTGTGGCGTATGGCGCTCTGCTCGGGATGGGGCACTCGAGAATTCTTTACGCACATGACCAGTCTGTTCTTCGCTCAGAGGTCGACGACCTGCAGTGGTCCGAACTGATCGGCAGCACGAGGAAGATGCACGACGAGATGTCGGCTATTACACGAACCGGGAATATAGACGCGGACTTTGCGCGCTTAATGCTCCCCCATCATCGGGCTGCCGTCGCCATGGCGCGAGTGCAACTGCTGTATGGCACAGATCCCCAAATGCGCCGACTTGCGCAGGAGATCATCACCGATCAGCAACTCGAAATTGAACTGATGCAGCTCTGGTTACTGCACCAACCGGCGCGTTCTTCGGACACCGCGGTCGCCGCTCCAGCACACAAATAGGAGGATGCGATGAAGAAATTGGTGCAGGTACTGTTCGTTGCCGTTACTGCTGGTGCAGCGACTGCGCAACAGGCTCCGTTTACTCACCCCGATGTGGCGATCAGCAGCCAAGACCGGGTGTACTCAGCCGACCAGACGTCCAACACCGTGTCCGTGATTGACCCGGCTACCAACCAGTTACTTGGGGTCATTCGCCTTGGTGATCCAGTCCCAGCAGCGCTGAGCCCTCTGTATCGAGGCGCATTGATGGTGCATGGACTCGGCTACGCGCCGGACGGGAAAACTTTGGCGGTCGTGTCCGTCGGTTCGAATTCAGTCACCCTGATCGACACCTCGACCAACAGCATTAAGGGCGTGGTGTACGTCGGACGGGCTCCCCACGAGGCATTTTTCACGCCCGATGGTCGTGAACTCTGGGTGACCGTACGAGGTGAAGACTACGTAGCGGTGATTGATCCGGTAGCGCTACGGGAGATCCTGCGTGTCCCGCTGGCGAATGGCCCGGGGATGACGATGTTTTCGCCGGACGGCAAATACGGCTTCGCGTGTTCTAGTTTTACGCCCGAACTCGCGGTTGTGGACGTCCACTCCCATAGCGTGCTGAAACGGCTCACCCAGGCAAGCCCCTTTTGTCCGAACATCGCCGTCAGCCCCGAAAACAATGAAGTGTGGATCACGTTAAAGGATGTCGGCAAAGTGCAGGTGTTTAATGCACAGCCGCCGTTCGAGCAGCTCGCTATTGTGGAGACGGGTCCCATCACCAACCATGTAAACTTTGTCAACAATAAAAACGGCAAGTTTGCCTACGTGACGGTGGGAGGATTAAACCTGGTGAAGGTGTATCGCCGCGGTTCACCTCCGGAATTGGTGACCGCCATCCCGGTCGGTCCGTTGCCCCATGGTCTGTGGCCTTCGGGAGACGGAACTCGGGTGTATGTCGCCCTCGAAAACGGCGGAGTGGTACAAGCTATCGATACGATTGAGAACAAGGTGATCACTCAAATCTCCATCGGCCAGACGGCTCAGGCCCTCGTGTATGTACCGAACGCTGCGCCCTCTGGGAGCGCTCAGAATCTCCGACCGTTGGGAGAAGCCGCCGTAACTGCTAAGTTGCAGCTTCGGGGTGAGGGTGGAGACTCCGGTCCGCAGGCGACTGTGGCGGTCAACTCGCTCGGGTTAGTTGATCTATTGCAGATTGCCGCTTCCGGATTGACCCCGAACACTTTGTACCGCCTCTGGTTATCCGATACCAATCGCCCTCCCTTTGGCAATCTCATACCTATTGCCATGCTGAAAACGAATCCCGACGGGGGTGCGATTGCACAAACGGTTGGACCGCTGAAGTCCGTCGCTCCTCCAGGAACGGGAGGGTTGCCCAAGCGGTATTTGGTGGTCACAAAAGGGGACTCGCAAGAACCGATCCTACGGGAGACTGACAAATGAGGCCTCGAGCGAGTCAGAGATTCGGACGTGGCTGGTCCAAATTTGGACTCTATAGTCCTGAGGATTATCACTGAACATGCCTTGGCCCTCAGATGATCACAATGGGGTTGTGGTGCAATTGGAAGAGTGAGGACGAGAGAGGGATGATAGGGACGCATCACTTAAGCAGCCAGTACTGTCTCCCAGACCTGCAGAGTTCGTACCTGAGGGGAGCAGAGTCCCGAGATGTCGAATTGGCCTTTCTTGATCTGGTGAATAAGTTCCATACCCGCGAGGGTGACGGCCGCGAAATCGAAGCGCTGAAAGCGAAACCAGGGGATTGGCTGGACATGTTTCTCTCTTCGCGACTACGCATCAAGCTGAGGCGGCTCAACGTTCGAGCAGTCAAGGAGGTTGGTGACACGTCTGCGCTTCTCACTGAAGACCATGGGCACAGCCATATCTGTTTTTTCGTATCGAGGGCTTTGTTTGGAGGCGGTAGACGGAGGAGAGCCAACGGACGAGTTTGGTCGTCTTTGTGGCGCTCCTCACATTTATCACAACTCGTGAAG
>CAZUFQ010000752.1:0-3894 GCA_964618735.1 uncultured Enterobacteriaceae bacterium | reverse complement strand
ACTGCTCTTTAATGATAATGTCTACCAAGGGGATCCGTTCTCTATTCGCTGGGGCGTGAAGACATACGATAGTATTGCTTCGTGGCGTGACGCTACTGGACAAGAAGAGACACAAGAACGTCAAGCGTTCAATCTGGAAGAGCCTATGTCGCCAATCCCTAATCTCCCCATAATCAGGTCGACGGAGTAGTTTCTCGCCTCTCAAAATCGTGTTGTTAGAATTACCCCGCCAATCACCATCATCGTCCCAGTAATCTGTGCAGCAGAAATATGTTCATGTAAGACTGCCGCGGAAAACACGAGGACTATGATCGGCATGAGATTCATAAACACAGCGGCGCGGTGGGGACTAACGACGGCGAGGGCGTTCGAGTACCACAGATTTGATAGAGGAGAGAGAATGCACAGATAGGTTGCGGCAAGGAAAACGGAGAGAGAAAACTGTTGCAGCATATGGGTCAGCGACCCCAAAAATGCTAGCGGTAAGAGAATGACGGCGCCCATAAGGTAGGCGCTCGCTGTGGCCAGTGTCGCTGGTCGTCGCTCCATGACTTTTCGACCGTATACAGTGTAAATAGCCCAATTCAGCTGACCAATCAGGATAAAGAGATCTCCCACATTGAACGAACGATTCAACAAGACGGAGAGAGACCCCTGACACACGATCGCCACTAGCCCAGTAAACGACAATACCACTCCACAGACATTTATCAGCCGCGAGCGTTCCGCAAGAAAAATCCATGAGAGCAGCGTCACCCAAATCGGAGTGGACGCTGAAATGATGCCGGCATTGGACGCAGTCGTATACTTTAGTCCAAAGTAGAACAGTAAGCCGGATGCAGCGACGCCTGTCACGCTGAGAATAGCCGTGCTGAAGAGATCTTCGAACAGCGCCGTCTTCCAGTTGGGGTGCGACCTGCGCACCATCCAGGTGAGAAGCACAGCGCCAATCACTGTCCGAAACGCGATCAATGACATTGGGTCGATCACACCAAGTGCGATTTTCCCGGCAGGATAATTCCCGGCCCAAACGAAGGTCACAAAAAGGAGAAGAAGATAAGTCAAGGGAAAAAATTATTCGCCTGGAGCAATGCGTTTCGTCAGCAGATAGCGATCATGTTTAACAAAACCAACTTTGCGGTACAACCCTTGGGCGCTCACATTTTCACGGTCAACTTCAAGGTGCAGAGCGCGCACTTGTAAGGCGCGGCAGGCGTTTTCAGCAACCTGCAAGGCAAGCGTCCCAACGCCGCGGCCTCGATAGTCTGTGCGGATGTATAGTTCATCGATAAAAGCATCGTAACCGCCGAACTCGAAACTATAGCCCAGGGTTAAGGCAAGATAGCCAATCGGTTCTTCTCCAGCGCAAATGACCCAAAGCCTTCCTAACTGAGAGTTCTGCATGAATTGCGTTACAGTTCTGTGACGATTTTTTTCTTCAAAGGGGAGACGATCAACCGCGCAATACTCCTGCATGAACTGCATAAGCGTCTCGGCGTCAGCAGGCTCGGCAATCCTGAAAAGTGTTGTCATAAGAGAAAGCCTAAAAAGCAGTCAAGCAGAACAAATTTATTGCGTCCCTGCAGGCGCTCGACCTGCAAGTTCTGTCACTATTTGTTCTACCATTGCGAGTCGTACGCCCCAGCGTCTCCACTTTTCTAGGGCTGCCTGACAGCGTTCCTCATGTAAAGCGGCAATCGCATCAATCGGCACATGCAGTTGTACAGACCGGTCCTTAAGACCAGCGATTGCCTGATCGACGCATACCTCAGTGACCACGCCATAGACAACGACATCTGTTTTGTTTCGCAAAAGCGCGTCGAGCACTTTTGCTGTGTTTTGATTCCCGGCAAACACGTCGAAGCGTCGCTTTTCGATATAGACCTCTCCTTCCTGACTGAGTAACACTTGGAGAGCAGATTCTGTATACGCCCGGTCCTCAATCCAGAGAGGATGAAGAGGCATGGTGGCCGCGACTTTCTTTTGCCCCTCCGTGCCATCCATGCAATGCTCAGGATATTCACCACCATTCGCGAACAACTCAGAATCTAGAGGAGAATGGCGATCGACAGAACCAGCGATCGCAATTTGGCAGCGACGAGCACAGGCGGTCAGTCGCTCCAGTTGAGGGAAAAGGCGCTCCGCTCCCGGAACATAGAGGTTCCCATCGGGCGACATAAAATCTCTTTGGGTGTCAACATCGTAAAATAGAGTAGTCTTGGGCTCCACGGTTTTATCCTTTGATTACCGCTAGTGGTTTTAGCTTGACCACCTTTTTACTGACGCCGGCTAGATCGACAACGTTTACCACGTCAGCCACATCTTTATATGCGTACGGCATTTCTTCTGCAAAAGTACCTTTGCCGCGGTAGCGTGCAATGACGCCTCGATCTTGCAATTCTTTATCGAGGTTACGACCGCGCGCGGTTTTCTTTGCTTGCATACGACTCATCACCCGCCCAGCGCCATGACAAGTTGAGCCAAACGTTTCGCGCATCGCCCGCTCAGTCCCGACAAGCAAAAATGAGTAGCGTCCCATGTCGCCTGGGATAAGCACTGGTTGACCTAAAGGACGCAACCCTGCTGGAATGGCTGGATGTCCGGGACCAAACGCTCGCGTAGCGCCTTTACGATGAACCCAGACTTTGCGCTTTACACCGTCAATCTCATGAGTTTCGGGCTTCGCAATGTTATGACACACGTCGTAGATAAGTCGCAGACCAAGTTCACGCGGAGAGATCTGCAGGGCAGCACAAAAGGCGCGTTCCGCAAGACTCATCATGACCTGTCGATTGACCCAAGCATAGTTCGCCGCACACGCCATGCCGGCAAGATACTGCTCGCCTTCGGCCGAGATGATCGGCGCACAAGCCAGCTGACGGTCGGGCACGGTAATAGAGTATTTCCCCATCGCCTTGCCCATGACTTTGAGAGCATCCTCACACGTCTGGTGCCCCAGACCACGCGAGCCGGAATGAACAATGATCGTCACTTGCCCGACTTCCAGCCCCAGCGCCGTCGCGACCTCAGGCAAGTAAATTTCCTCAACACGATCAATTTCCAGGAAATGGTTTCCCGACCCCAAGGTGCCCACCTGTGTGAGCCCGCGAGCTAAAGCCTCCTCACTCAACGCCTCAGGATCAGCGCCAGCTAAACAGCCGTTCTCCTCGGTATGTTCTGCGTCACGCTCCGATCCGTACCCGTGCTCGATCGCCCAGCGCACGCCATCACGCGTCAGCCTTTTTTCTTCCGTTTTGCTGAGCTTCGGAATGGCTCCTTCCGCGCCAACGCCGCAGGGAATGGTCACAAACAGCGCATCAGCTATTTTCGGCAGTTGACTTTGGATCTGCGCGGCCCCCAGCTTAGTGGCCATCAAGCGCACGCCACAGTTGATATCGTAGCCAACTCCGCCAGGAGAAATCACGCCCTCCGCCGCATCGACGGCCGCTACGCCGCCAATGGGGAAACCGTAGCCCCAATGAATATCCGGCATCGCTAATGCATAACCGACAATGCCAGGCAAGTGTGCAACATTCACAAGTTGTTGGAGCGCCTCTTCCTTTTGAATGTCCGCCATCAGCTCCGACGTTGTATACACACGCCCTGGGACGCGCATCCCTCCATGTTGAGGAATCTCCCAGAGATAGTCATGAAGGCGATAAATGGGAACCTGCGTCATACTTCTTTCCTCTAGCAATGTCTTCGTTGAGGAGCGAGCGCTCGACCGATAGACTGGGGGACTAGTCGACGGTCAAACATCAAAAATGACCTGCGCTCGCCAGTGGCCCTCGTCACAGGTCACCGATAGTTGGTGATACGTAACTGCTTTGATCTCCATTTCAAACTGGTGCCGATCGTAATCAATTTTTTCTCCGGCGATCCGAGCACGAATGT
>CAZUFQ010000751.1:0-3897 GCA_964618735.1 uncultured Enterobacteriaceae bacterium | reverse complement strand
AGATCTCACAACTTGCGGCTTGAGTGTACCAATGTCATGTGTTTCGATTTAGGGTGTCAATTGTTCACCTATCGACGAAATTTCGCCGGATGATGCAGCAGCGTTTTTCTCAGAATCCGCCAATTGTCTATATTTTTCGCCTTGAGTACGCCAATTTTCTAGGGAGCGGCTTGGCTCTGTTCTTGCTCAATGTCTATATCAGTACGCGCGAGACTGCAATCTATTGCTATTACAGTTTAGCGCGCCCTGGCCGATACTCACGAAGGGCCTGAAGCCCTTGGAGCGAGAAAGGAGTCCGGCGTGCCAGAACCAGCAACTGTTTTAGTCGTCGATGATGAAATTGGACCGCGAGAATCACTCCGTGCCATTCTCAAATCAGAGTACCAAGTGCTTGTCGCCACGGAAGGAGAACAAGCGATCCGCACAGTGGAAGAGTCTTCCGTCGACGTTGTCCTTCTGGATCTCCGCATGCCCGGAGTGTCTGGCGTCCGGGTAATGGAACGCGTCAAGGCGGTTGATCCCGACATTGAGGTCATCCTCATTACTGGGTATGCCTCCTACGAGACAGTGCTTGAAGCGTTGCGGTTACACGCCTTCGATTACATTCCTAAACCATTCAACATTGCCCAGCTTCGCGACTTGGTGCGTCGCGCAGTCGCACGGCGCCGCGCTTATGTCAAAAAATTAACCCCGGTAGATGTAACGACTATACAAAAAGAGCTCGACGAGATCCGCGTCGTCTTGTCTGAGTATTGCTACGGACCATTGCACACCCTCGAAGAGGGAAGCCAAGAACTGCGTACGCGTTATGCCGCCCAACTCGACGCCCACGGAAAAGAGGTGTTGCAGCGAATGCATGTCGCCGTGGTAAAGCTCACACAAAATCTTGAAGATGTTTTATCGCAACGTCTGCAACCTCGCTCCGTAGGTCCAGTTATTTCCTCGTCCATAGGGTCCGCCAATGCTTAATTTCCTGTGATGCTCATGCAAGCCTCTTCCTCCTCCTGCTCACTTCCTCCTCTCCACCCTGGGCTCTGGTGCTGCCGTGATTGCTTCGAGGTGCAGCTCATTAGCGATATGAGCAGCCCTGTGTATAAGTACGATTTCGACGAAGAAGAAGAGTTCAAGGATGAAGAAATTGCCTTTCGCCGCAGGCATAACAGGCATCGCTTACTGCCGCTAAAAAAGAAGAAAGACCGTTGCTGCATGGATCGCCCAATGTGGGATCCGTTGCGGATGGCCTACGAAGAAGTCACAGATGGCAGGGAGACCTTTCTTCTAAAAAGTTGGCGTACAGACCCTAATATGCCTCGCTCCTATGCATTGTTGCGAGGAACCTTATCGATTGAAACGATTGTGCGACTCCCCCAAGAGCCCTTACGACAAGAACTCGCACGGGCTTTTTCCTGTTCCTCGCAAACAATGGACGCTCTCATGAGTTATTTGCAACGCGCCGCCGCCACATTCCCCGTACAAGAATTAGCGTCCGTCTATTGCTCCGCGGACGATCCCAGCCTCCTCTTTGCCCAACCAAACGCGCGACACGTTCAAGTGTTTACCCAAATCTGCGAAAAAACCGGCGTTACGCTCGACAAGGCGCAAATACGCGATTTTTTCATTCATCAACAGCGAGAAGACTCTCTCCTCCTGGAACTTCGTCAACAATGTGAAGTGTGCTTCTCATGAACGCTTTTTTGTAACAAGGAGAGAAAATGAAGGTAGACATAGAGGACGCAGCTCCTCATCTCTTCTCTTCTCCTACGGACCAAACATCGAGTTTTTCAAAAGCCGTCCCCTCTCCTTGGTCCATCTTCTTACTGCTTGCTGCTTTTGCGATTACTCTCCCCCTCAACAGAGAGGCCCTACCCATCGCTCTCGGAGTGCTTCTCTGCGGAATTCTTTCCTGCGCCTTGTTAGTTCCGTGGGGATTGAAAGAACAAAGCTTGGTCTGCGCAGCTGCCGGCGCGAGTTATTTTCTCGCCGCCTGTTCAGGTCACTTAGTCCGATCGCCGGAAGATATACCCTATGACCTTTTGATCCTCACAATCAGCAGTGTAGTGTCTCTCGTAGGAGTTTCGCGCCAACAGTCCCAACGCGCACGGTTCACCGCTCAAACCCAAACACTCCAGCAGCAGATGCAAGAGGCGGAAGCGCGACAAGAGTTTAGTCACGAACTAACAGCGGTCCTAGACGGCAGTCAATTGCTTCCACCTTTAACATCAGTCGTGCAACGTCTCTGTCCCAGCGAGGGACTACTCCTCGCGTTATGGGACCCGACGAGCAAAGAATTCGAACTGTGGACGCAGACCGATGCGGCTCTGCATAAGCGGCAGTTTCCGCTTGAGCCAGCATTGACGAAGGAAATTTTACAGATTGGATGGCCAGTCTTTATTGAGGATGTCGCTCACCCTCCCGTTCCAGCCTTGCTCTTTGCGACGTTGGCGCACTTCGGGTACGTATCGTTATTCGTGACGCCGCTCCGCGCCGCTCATCGAGTGGTCGGGACGCTGATAGTCGGATGGCGGGAGCCCCACGCAAGCTTAACTCGCCACGAAGAAGAATTGCTGCAACTCATTGCCGATCAAACCGTACAACCACTGTCGAATATTCGTTTCCATCAAGAACAAGAGCGACACTTGAATGAGTCTGAGTCGCTGCGTCGGATTGGGCAGAAAATTGCTGCGACGCTCGATCTCCAAGACATCCTCGCGCTGGTGACGAAAGAAGGGGCCCGCTTAGTCGCATGCGAGTCTAGCATCCTGACGTGGAGCACCACTGATAATATGATTGAAGTTGCCGGCGTATATGGGCTTCCCGAGTCTTGGAAAGCGGAGCGCCTCTCCTTTGCGGATTCGGTGACAGAGCTGGTCATCCAAGAGCGCCGTGCGATTCGTATGGAAGATGTACAGGAAAAGAACCTGCCTCTCACTCAACAGCTGGCGCACTTTGGCCAAGCCCAACCCCGCTCGTTTCTCGCGGTCCCGCTCTGGCGTGAAGGGCAACCTATGGGCGCTTTAATTGTGCTTTCCACTGCTTCTCGATCCTTCGCATTGGAAGATGAATGTATTCTGCACGCTCTGGCCGATCACGCCGTGCTCGCCATCCATAAAGCGCAGTTGTACGAACAATTGCAAGGCGTTTTACGCCGGGAGCAAGAGACGGGTAAACAACAAGCCGCTTTTTTCGCCAGTGCGTCACACGAGTTACGCACGCCGCTCAATATTATTCTCGGGTACATTGATCTCGTGCGCGAAGGGGTCGTTGGCCAAGTCGACGCCGAAGCTGCGGAAACACTAGACCGCGTACGAAGCTCCGCTCAGCATATGATCTCTTTAGTCAACGATCTTCTTGATCTTGCACGGATCGAACGCGCAGAATTTCAACTGCATCCGGCAGTTGTCGATCTCGAAGAGCTTCTTGCGGAAATCTGCGCAGTGTGGGAGAAACCGATCACGGAAAAGGGTCTAAGTTTTCAGCGGGTTGGCGCTTCATTTTTCCCGCCCCTCGTGACAGATAAAGCGCGCTTACGCCAAATGCTCGACAACTTGTTAGGCAATGCGCTGAAATTCACCCACACCGGACACATCACTATGGGCGCTCGAGTGCTTGAGCACAACATTGAAATTTGGGTGGAAGATACTGGTATCGGCATCGATCCTCTGTATCACGAGAAAATTTTTGACGAGTTTCAACAAGTTGAACATACGAGCGTCACGCAACTCGAAGGGTTTGGGCTGGGGCTCGCCGTTTGCAAAAAAATCGCGCGGCTCCTCCAAGGCGATATTCGCCTAGAAAGCATCGCTGGCCGCGGCAGCACCTTTACGATCTCGCTAGTCCGACAACACTCGTCGTGACAGTCACGGGGCTCTGGTTGAGGAAATCTCAGTTTCTACCGAA
>CAZUFQ010000750.1:0-3900 GCA_964618735.1 uncultured Enterobacteriaceae bacterium | reverse complement strand
AGTGTGTCCTCACAGAATGTGTCTGAGCAGTATGCAAGGTTTCTCGTTGAATCTGCAAATCAGGAAAGCACGGGGCTCAAAGTCGAATTTGCTCGGGATGCTGGAGCGATCATGGCTCCACCGACCATGCGTGAACAAGTCGTGGTCGATTCTTTTGATGATATTGCTGTCAACAAAATTTGTGCGATTCTCAATCGGCAACCTTCTGAATCAAAAGACTTCTGCGATTTATTCTTTATTCTCAAAGAGTCACAGTTTACGTTGGACTACCTAATCACTCGCGCTCGTGAGAAGGAAGCTGCATTCGATTCTGAAGAGGGGTCGCTTTTCTTTGCGACGAATCTGTTTGCCGTTGAAGACTTTGAGCTTTTGCCGCGTCTGATCAAACCATTCAGTTTGGAGGAGTTGAAGGAATTTTTTGTTCCTCTTGCAGAACAACTCATCCAACGCTTACGTCCTAAAGGATAGTAGGAGCGAGACTTTCTTTCTCAAGAAAGGCCTTGCTATACCCCATCAGTAAACTGCCCTTGTGCCGGGGAAGAGGAGAATTCCGCCAGCGACGGGCCAGGGTCGCCCTGGATGACGCTCCGCTTCATCTCATATCTCAACAATCGGTTGCCCGGTGAGACTGTCGAGAATCTGCACAAGGCGCGGTCGACGGAGATGCGTTTGTCGGAGGGCCGCCAGGTAGGTTGCCCATTCCCGAGCTCGCTCGGGCTTTTTGCTCGCGTCGCGGATCTTGCGCAGATAAGTCGCTGCACTCTCGTAGGCGCGAACCTCGGCATGCACTAATTGTGATTCCACTAGCTTTTTCCAAATAGCGATAGCGCGATCAGGATACGCAGCGACAATCGCGGTTGCGATGCGATCGTCGTTGCTCCAGACGTATCCCCCGGTCGGCGTCTTGTGCGGCTCTGGTTGCTCATACCAGCGCAGCACCTCGTCAGGCCGCTTCTCTGCGATGGCGATGTCAATGAGGGCGTGTCGCATGGGCGCGGTCGTCCCTCGCCGTTCCTCCATTCCTTTCACTTCACATTCCGGCAACGGCCAAGGGAGAAGGCCAACAGTCTTCTTAGTGGGTTTTGTTGCCTGAGGTAACGCGCCCGTTTCTAAGTAGTGGAAGGCGCCAGCCCGAACCTTGGCCTCAACCCCAGCCCGTTTCGCTGCTTTTTGCAGCTCGATCAGCGTTCGTGCTCCTGGTTGGTCAAAAAAATCTTCAGCATAAAACGCGGCAACTTGCGGCCAATTTTTCTCTTGCTCACGGCGCTCCCGCAAAGCGAGACGCAGCTGGGAGGCGATTCCCGGCGACTGTTTACGGGTTGCGGCGATGCCTTTATGAATCCACTGCTCCATTTCTTGCCACCGCTTTGCCTGTTTGAGATAAGTGACCAGGCGTACATAACTGTCAGTTTTCTCCACCTCACTCTCGCATAGAGGAATGATTTCGTCCTGCCGCCCGGCGTGCTCCAGGGCGTCAATAAGCAAGTTGGTGAGGTGATCGCGGCGGTATTTGGTGGTATATCCTTCACTACGATCCTCGCTGGCGAATTTCTGTAGACGAGTGTGCAGATGATCGGCAACGATGTTCCAATCCGCAACCGAGTACGAATGTCGCCAGAATTCTTCCTTCCCTTGACAGAGATCGTACCCGTCGTTGAGTTCCGCATTGATGGCCCAGAGCATCCGCTCAGCGGGGGCAAGCGAACTTTGTGTCAATGCGCGGAAGACAATCGGCATACACGCGGCGACTTCACCCATGGTTTCTCCTTCATCGTTGACCATTTCGACCTGTTGGGTTCCGGCTTTCAGAAGTTCCTGGCCCAGGCTCAACACTTCATCCGCGTGCCCGGCAACTAAGAGTGCTTCTAAGTGCGTCCGTATGCGTACATAATTACCGCTGCCGCCTCGTCCCCAGTCGTCTTCATCTCCCCAAGCTGACATTCTCGCGAGAGCGTTGATTTCCTTACGCACCGTTGCGACCAAATTTTTAACTTCTCCGCTTAGCAAGTTCGCACGGTCCACGATGGCCTGACGAACATCGGGATGCTGTCGCATCAACTTTTTGAGAAGAGTGACAAGATCATCTTTGCTTTGTTGCTCAAGATAGGTGGTCGCGCCGTCGGACACTGAAGGGTGTGGATGTGATTGTTTGGCGATGGCGCGTCGGTTGACCGTTGGCTCACCCTCTTCTTCCTCGTCGTCCTCGTCATATTCATCCTCTGCATTTTCGTCGTAATCCTCATCATCTTCATTGTAGTCTTCGTCGTCGCTTTCTTGTGGTTCCCACACACGTACGGCGGCTCTCGCCTCCGCATATTCTTGCAAGAGGTCGAATCGTGTGTCATCTTCAGCCGCTGTCGGGATTGCTTTCTGGGTTTTCAGACAGTCGAGATAAGACAGCACCAGTGCAACGGCATGTTTACAGATTCCGCCATACGGGCAGGTACAAGAAGCGAGCAGTTTCTTTTTCACAATCTCCACTTGTGTCGCATAGCGCAAAGTTCCCTGAACCCAAGCGAGGATGCCGCCGCTCGCCGTGCACGCCAACTTTTGCACCCTTCCTCCATGTTGGTAATTCCTCCCACGCAAGACAATCCGGGAACCCGCCCAGGTTTCGACATCATTCCATGTCAATTTTGTAAAAAGATTTGCTGGCGCCTTAACGCTCATGGCGTGTACCTCTCTCGGCATCTTGCAAAAATTCAGCCCAACGTTCAACGACTGGGCTGATAAGCTGCTTCTTGAACTTGCTCCTGAGTTGTCTTCAAGCTTCCTCTACCCTATCTCGGCGCAACGTGATATGCCAAAAAAAAAGGAGGATCACATGAGTAAAGCAGCCGCTGGTTCAGAGACTCGTCCCGCGTCAAGTTCGTATAGGGAAGCCAATCCGCAGTTGTACGCCTTCCTCGACTGGATGGCCCAGCAAGACCCCGAGTATTCGCAAGCGTTCCAGAAATATACCGCGATCGCCACGGGAGAGGGGCAAGCGTTGCCAGTCAAATATCGAGAGATGGTGATGACCGCAATTCTCGTGTTCATGGGGCGTCGAGAGGGGGCCGAGGCCCATCTCAAGCGCGCCATCGAACATGGGGCCACCAAACGCGAATTGTTTGAAGCCGGCCAAGCCGCCGGCGTGCCTGGCGGCGGGATCACCGTCGGACTGTGGATGCAAATCCTCACTCAATTGGATCGTGAGGGCGCGTTCAAGAACGGTTGACCATGAAATAGGAGGGAGGACGCTATGCTTGGGCCGAATGATCTCAGTCTCTGTTGCGGAACGGTCCGCAGTGCAGACTTTCGGCAGCTCGCGGAAGCTGCCGGCGCCAACGGTTACCGTGCGATCTCGCTGTGGCCGCACCTCTACCTCAATGCTCGTGAGCAAGGACTCACTGATAGTGACCTCCGCTTGATCCTGCAGGATAACGGCGTCGAAGTCGCTGAACTTGACCCGCTGTGCAACTGGATTCCTGGTTGCGTTGCGCCAAGTGAACAAGGGGCGATGACGCCGGCGTTCTATGAAACTATCAAAACGTTCTTCAGCTATGGTGAGGACCTCTTCTTCCGCATCGCTGATGCGCTGGGCGCGCGGCACCTTAATTTGGTGCAACTTTTACCGCCGGCGATCGATACGCGAATCGTGATCGAGGCGTTCGGCGGCGTCTGCGATCGGGCGGCGCAGCATGGACTGCTGGTGTCATTGGAGTTTCTACCATGGTGTCCGATTGCTAACCTGATGAAAGGGCTTGAGATCGCCGAAGGAGCGAACCGTCCGAATGGCGGTGTGATGTTTGATACCTGGCATCACTTCCGTTCCGGAGGGACCAGCGCCGAGGTGCGCGCGCTGCAGGGCCGGGCGATCGCCGCGATTCAGTTCAACGACGCCCCGAAAGAGCCAGGCGC
>CAZUFQ010000749.1:0-3915 GCA_964618735.1 uncultured Enterobacteriaceae bacterium | reverse complement strand
AGGAACCGCGGCTTACTCGCCACCGTGCGACGATAGGCCGGCTTCTGCAGCAGAGCCGCTTCTTCTAAGCAGATGCGCCGTTGCAGCACGACGGCGTTCAGGGCGGAACACACGCACGCCGTCACATATGCGCTGTGGACAAGCGGCAAGGCGAACATTTCAATAATGACAAGAGTGTAATTCGGATGACGGACGTAACGATACGGGCCAGTGGCGACGATGGGGCGGGCGGAAGTCATGATTTGCGTGTTCCATTGCTGGCCGAGACTGCGCCATACCCAGAGGCGTCCAATGACGCACAGCGCTAGAAGGGCGAGCATTGCCCATCCAAGAGGAGCGATAAATGGACGCGCAAACAGCCAGACTTCAATCGCGCTGCCAAGCAGAAGACTGGTATGCACTCCGACCATGAGTGGATAGGTTGGTTCGACTATTTTTTGTCCGCCTTCGGCGAGCAACTGGACCTGATGACGGTGGGATACAACCAACTCTGTGATGCGGAGCAGAGCGAACCCGAGCAGCAGAGCAAAGTACCAGTCCATACGACCATCAGCTTTTAACAGTCGTCAGTCATCAGTCTATAGGCAGGCTACTGTTTATCCATTTCTTATCTACTCGTCCATTGCAGGAGCAGCGCCTCTGCGCTAAATCCAGGGCCAAACGCGAGTAGTAGCCCCAAGTCTCCAGACCGAATTTTTTCGGTTGCTAAAATCCTGTCAATAATAAACAAAACAGACGCGGAAGAGAGATTGCCGTAATGCTGTAAAATATAGCGGCTCACCGCAACGCGTTCTTCCGGCAACGCCAGACATTGAACGAGGCCGTCCAACACACGTCGCCCGCCAGGATGGAGAAGAAAATGGGAGAGGTCACTGAGCGTGAGGTGTTGGCGGGCCAGGAATTTCTCAACGAGGTCAGGAACGGCGGCGCACACGACTTCCGGAATCTCGGCGGAGAGGAGGATATGTAACCCCGAGTCTCTCAGGGCAAAACCCATCAAGTCAATCGTGCCGGGAAGCAGCGTACTTTCCACAGCACGAATCCGTAGTTTCCCCGGTTGTGATTGGCCAGTGAGGAGGACGGCGGCGGCGCCGTCGCCGAACAACGCGCTCGACACGACGTTCGCCGGCGAAAGGTCATGCACTTGAAAGGTTAAAGATGGGAGTTCAACGGCAACGATTAAAACAGTGTGCTCAGGAAAAGCCTGGAGATAATCAAAGGCGCGAGCAAGCGCGGCTGCTCCTGCGGCGCAGCCGAGTTCAGTGATAGGCAGTCGCTTCACATGCGATGAGAATCCCACGGCGTTAGCCAAATAGGCGTCAAGTGAAGGAATCATGAATCCGGTACAAGAAGTGGTAATGACGAGATCAACGGCGTCGGGCGGAACGTTAGCCTGTGTCAGACAATGGCGCACCACTTGTTCTCCGAGCAGACGAGCGTATTGCTGGTAGAGGCGACTTGTCTCGGTAATAGACAGTGGATGAACAAAGTCAAAAAGCTCCCGGCAGCCATACCGAGTCTGCACGGCAGCGTTGGCGAAGACGCGTCGGGCCAGCGTCAACATGCGCTCATCATCGGCGAGCCAGAGCGACAAAGAGCGGAGAATTTCTTCTTGATCGTAGCGATAAGGCGGGTGAGCAATCGCAGTGGCGCAGATGGTTGCCATAGAGGATATCAATCGGGGTGGAAGAAAACGGCGCTGCCTTCACATCCATCTTAACTCGGCATCGATTCTATCATCGGAACACTGGACGACGATATACCCTCCAGCGGAGAAGGGGCCCGCGTTGAGAATTTTCGTGCGTCCGATGAAGTCGGCGCCTGGCGATTCGTGGATATGGCCGGTGATGCAAAGGTGTGGTTGCCGTTGGGCGATAAATTGTCGTACGGCCTGGCTGCCGACCGGCGCGCCGTTCGTCAAACGATCAAGCCGAGTCGCGTATGGCGGCGTGTGGCAGACCATCAGTTGCCAGGACGCTTCGTCTACTTCGGCGACAGCTTGGGCAAGCAAGGCCCCTAATTCTTCGTCGTGATATTCCAACGGAGTATGAAAGGGCGTGATGTTCGATCCGCCGCAGCCAAAGACCTCCAGTTTCCCAAAGCGGCGATGAGTCCCGTGGAGATCAATCTCCTCATTGTGTAAAAAATGAACAACTTCGGGACGATCGAGATTGCCAGGTAAAGCCAGCACGGCTGGGCAGTAGGAGCGTACTGCAGCGAGCACACGCTGTGCATCGGCGCAACCGCCGAAATTCGTGAGATCGCCCGAGAGAATGACAAGATCAGCTGTCGCGAGTTCCACCGCAATCTTTGCCATAGGTGAGACTGCCATGTGGACGTCGCCAAAGGACACGATCTTCATACCAGACTCCTTGCCTAGTGCAGGTAAGGGTGTTGTAGTAGATGGCAATCGTAGGGTCAACGTATTTGCGTTCCGTGTTGTCCTGGCCTTGCAAAAGCACCAAGAATAGGGAAATACTACACCACCCGGAAGGCGTCGAACGCCTATGGAAAAGAATATCCGCTCTAAAGTCCTTGCTATCGGTCGCCCACTTCGCGTTGAGTTACAGCTTGACGGCGAATGGCTTGACCGTTTGCGCAAGCTGTTACAAGAAATGGGAGAAGAGGGAGGGTCTTACCCCATTCATCGCTATCTCGAAGAATTGCTGGAAGCGGATATTGTCTATCGGGAAAGTCATCATACGCGCCGACGTGGGCCGTTCGTGCAAAGAGAAGCGATCATCCGCTGGCTTCGACAACAGCGTAACGCTGACAACGCCGCGAACGTTGTGGCTGGAAAGCGATAGGCGGTGACAGAAACCGGGCCAATTGATACGTTGTGATTTCCTCGTGTGAATTGTTCGTTTGGCGATGCGTGTTGGTGGTGCTGTTATGAGTCTGAGCAACCTACGCATCGTGCTTGTTCGTCCGCAGTATTCCGGCAATATCGGTGCTGTCGCGCGAGCCATGCGCAACATGGGTCTGAGTGAACTGACGTTGGTTGATCCGGCTCCACTGCAGCGTAAACAGGCTGACATGATGGCCGTACATGCGCGCGACGTTCTTGACGCGATGAGCATCCAGCCATCTTTACGGGCAGCAGTTGGAGATTGTGGTTTGGTGATTGGTACAACAGGCCGTCCGGGATTATATCGGGACAGTGCGGTATCCCCACGCGACTTGGCGTCGCATATTGTTGCCGTGGCTGGCGAGAACCGTGTGGCTCTCGTGTTTGGGCCGGAAGAGAGTGGTCTGACCAATGAAGACCTGCGTCCCTGTCATCGTCTCATGACCATTCCTACTGACGCCTCTTACTCTTCGTTGAATCTTGCCCAGGCGGTGTTGATCTGTTGCTATGAAGTGTTTCTGGCCGCGCAAAAGGAGACGATTCCTGGAACTAATTCACTCGCGATTGCAGAACAACAGGAACTCATGTACGAAAAGTTCAAACATGCACTCTTGCGCATCGGTTTTTTACACAAAGACAATCCTGAACACATTATGTTCGCGTTGCGTCGTATATTAGGACGCGCCGGGCTTGAGGAGCGAGACGTCCGCATCTTATTAGGGATGGCGCGTCAAATCGACTGGTATGCTAACGGGGGGTGGCGTCAGGAACTTGGCGCTCCGCAGACCGAGAAGGATAAATTCTAGTCAGGATATTGTCTACGGTGCTTCATGGCCGAAGTCATTCACTTAGGGGACGTGCTTCGTGCTCGTCGTAAACAGCGAGAACAGAATGACACCCATCGCTGTATTGAGATCCTTGGCCAGAGCTTACAGGTGCATCTTGCTGACTTAGCGCAAGCGCCACAAGAAGAATGGCTGGTGCGGGCAACCAAAATCCGCAAACTGAGCGAACTGCTCGAATATACCACTGCGTTATTGTAGGGCGCGCTATGTTCGTGTTGAGGA
>CAZUFQ010000748.1:0-3919 GCA_964618735.1 uncultured Enterobacteriaceae bacterium | reverse complement strand
CCAGCGCTTCGCAGGTCGGAATATCGTCGATCATCGCGATGGCCTGGCTGGCGCCCAACCAGTCGGACCCGGGTTCCCCGGCTCCCCGGTTTTCCGGCTCGTTCATTCCCGCCCATGCCGGGCGTGGGCGGAAGAATGTGGTGAAACGCGGCAAGACGCCGGTGCTGACGGTAGACCAGGCGCGCACGCTGCTCGACAGCATTGATACCTCGACGGTGGTCGGGCTGCGGGACCGGGCGCTCATCAGCGTCATGACCTTTGCCTTTGCCCGCATCGGTGCCGTGGTCGCCATGCGGGTGGAGGACTATTATCCGCAGGGCAAGCGTTGGTGGGTGCGCTTGCACGAGAAAGGCGGCAAGCGGCATGAGATGCCGGCGCATCATACGCTGGAAGCGTATCTGGATGCCTATCTCGACGCGGCGGGCCTGCGCGACCAGGGCAAGAGCCCCCTCTTCCGCTCGGCGACGGGCCGTACTGGGATGCTGACAGCCCACGCGATGGACCGGATTGACGCTTATCGCATGATCCGGCGGCGCGCGGCGGATGCCAGTTTTAAGATGCGGATCAATTGTCACACCTTCCGGGCCACGGGGATTACGGCCTATCTAGAGGCGGGGGGCACCCTGGAAAACGCCCAGGCCATGGCGGCGCATGAAAGCCCGCGCACCACCAAGCTCTATGATCGTACGGGCGAGGCCATCACGCTAGATGAGGTCGAGCGGATTACGATTTAAGAACCGGGAAGGCCATGCCCTACTCGGCACGCTGCAAATTTTTCCTCGCCACGCTTATGAATGGATGAGCCTGTATTGCTAGTGAAGCAAATATAATTTACCGTAATATCGTATATAGCGCTTAAGTCACGACTCACTCTATGAAAACAATTGATTTTAGTAAAGAAGACTGTATTAGCGCCCTACGGTCTCTCCACGATGAGATCGACGAGATCTTTAAACTGTTTGATGACCAGGGCCGTATCTCGCGCGACAATATTCCAAAAGCCAGGAAACTACTCGCTAACCTCAAAGACAAGTTAAAGAAGGACTACAAGAAGCGCGCGACCGCCCAAGGTGAAGCCGATATGTCTGCTATAGAAAGAGCCTACTATTTTCCAGCCATTCACGAAGCTTGGACAAGCATCCACGTCGCAACCAACTCGATGCCATCGCGCAAATGGCTGGAAGAATTGGGGGATGCACAGTCAACAATTAGCTACTACCTACATCAGTTGAGACGCGATGAAACATAGTCACAGAAAATAGCCCTCACGCCAATGCGCTAACGCGCCAAGAGACTTAGGTGCATAAGCTTCGCAACATAAATAGGCAGGTTTTGCGCTGTTGCATATGGCCTGGGCGCAATGGAGCAAAAACCAATGTTTTTGCTCCAGACCAGTCTACTGCGTATCTCGGAAAATTAGACCGAAATGTTCTTATGAATTAAGGACAGATTGTCGAATCAAAGAGTGGTCCTTCATCGACACACCCCGATCCTGGGTTCTTAGGTACGCAGACTGTAACCTCCCCCGTACAGCTCTTTCCCGCCGCCGCATCCGTAGCGGTAAAGCCGATATGGTAGACGCGTCCATTACCCGCTGCAGTGATAATCCGCTCGTTGCGTACCTTGGCGACTGCCGTTCCTACACCAACGCCATCGGGGCAGGTCTTGCCGGTCGCGCTCGTGACGGGCTCGTCTTGGAAGATACTGGTGATCGTGATGCTGACGGGGTCGCCTTGAGGAGCTGTTACTCCGCTGATGGTCACAGGGTAACGATGCCGATTCCCCAGCCGGGGGAACTGCACGCTCGCCGTCGCGGTAGAACAATCGAGAGGTTGGCCGCCGTTTTTACAATTGGCACTCTCTTGCACTGTCACAGTAGAGCTACAAGAGGTGGAATTCCCTGCCCCATCCGTGACGCTGCACGAAATTGGCGTCGATCCTATGGGGAAGGTGGATCCAGACGCCGGTGTACAGCTCGGCGTTCCAACGCTGCAATTGTCGGACACCGTAGGACTGAAAGCAACGGTCGTTCCGTTCGGCGAAGTGCATTGCACAACCGGAGCCGGACAGGTAATAGCTGGCGGCTGTTTGTCAACAACAGTAACGTTGGCATTACAGGAGGAAGACAGCTTATCTGTGTCGGTTACCGTCAAAGTAACGGCGGATGTGCCCAAGACATACGGCCCGGCAGGCGATTGCTGGAGCGTAATGGCTTCACCATTCGGATCGGAAGAGCCGTTGTTAACTGACGCAGAAGCTGCCGAACAGATGCCAGAATCCGTTGGTACAACAGCGTCTTTACACTTTGCTGTCGGAGGTCCTCCCGGGCCCGCTCCGACGAATGCATCCCCTCCATCCCTTGCCGATGGGTTATTTTGGCTTGTTACCAGGAGAGAAAACTTTCCTTCTGTCCCTACGGGGGTAGAGGCAGGGATCGTGCCGGAGATTGTTACCTGTGCACTGTCTCCGGCCTTGATTGCCAGCGAAGATGGCACGGCCGTAAAGTCTCCCCAATTAACATCAGATTTTGTAACCAGAGTGTAGGAATCGTCATTGATCCCACGATTCGTAATTGTAAACGATAAGAGAAAATTAGAGCCTCTTGCGAGAGGGGGCGGTGGAGCGGTTATGGCGGTCACAGCAACATCGTATTGCCGATTTGATCTGGGCGGTAATATTGCTGAGGGTTCTTCCTGTGCCGACGTACCCATAGGGAGACTAACGTCTGATCCCAATTTTCCTACCCATCCACCGGTAAGGACCAAGTGAGACCAGTCGTCAAAGCTGGTTAATACATCTAGCTTCATATCTGCATCTGCATCGATGTCTGCTTGTACGTTTTTTTCTATCCCGTTCATGCAGTTCCAATCGATGGGGCCATTAGCGTTGGGAACCGTGCTAGAATTAATGCTAGGGGGAAATTTCCCAGGGCAAAAATACGCAGTGCCATACGTGGCAAGGGCTGGCCCACCGTTCAAGCCCACACTCTCATCGAGACTGGCTTCGTTAAGGTTTGGTACCACGAGAGGCGAAAAAGGCGAATAGTCTAGAATATCTAACTGATTACTGCCACTCCTGATTAAGCCCGTTTGTTGGAATAAATAATTCATCACGCTCAAGTAGTTCGGCTTATTATTGCAGTCAGTATCTCCACCGTGGTGCAGCGAAAGATTGTGCCCCAACTCGTGCATAAAAGTGGCTGCTTGCTGGGTATTTGTCCCTACGCTTTTATCCCCTTCGCCGAGGCTCACAATAAAGTCGCTTGCTGGTGCGTTTCGTGAGATGCCACTGTGACCAAAAAAAGCGCCGCCGAGGTTGTGAGCCAATACTACGTGGTGAAAGGCCTGAAAGCGCCCCCTCTTAGCTCCCGAGGGATGAAAATTCTTCGATACTTCAAGATTGTCAAAATCTCCCCATTGATAAATCGGCCCCCCTGACGAGACGCGTGCCCCAGAACAATCCACCCTTGTTCCTGTACCTGGGAGTGTGGTGCCAAGGGTAGCGTTCTCTCGAATAGGCTGTTTCACTTGGGAGTACTTGTCTCCCCAGAGGTCTCCGTTGACTGGATTCATCACACAATCTGGGCCGCAGTCAACGTGAAGACGGATGTCTGCTTTATAAAATGCCTGTATGACAGGTTTGATGATGTCCGGGGTGAGCTTATGGGTATGCACGGTAAAACAGATGTTTGTGAACGGAATACAAACCTGACTAGCCATATAGTCGGCCTGCACAAAGATATCTTTGTGCATAGGGTCTGCACCCATAGCGGGAAGGTCAATCATGTTGCCATTATCATCTTTAATACCTTTTTTCTCCCAGTCATCACAGAGACCGTCTCCATCTGTGTCGCCGCCGGCGTCTATACACGACTTGGAAGGTTTCACACGAAACTTCTTCGCACTGGTAGTGAATCAGG
>CAZUFQ010000747.1:2621-3925 GCA_964618735.1 uncultured Enterobacteriaceae bacterium | reverse complement strand
CGTATAGGGCAAGCAGTAGGTTCCAGAATGGCTTGCGCCGAAGATCGTGGACGGTTGACTGCGACTGAAGAGACATCGGCGGACGATTGACGCAAAATCCGTAACGGTTGCACGATCGCCGGCGAACGGCCATTCATGCGCTGAGCATCGTTGACGAGCGATTGGCTAGAGCTTGGCAGCGACTGCGGGGCCCGAGGATCGTTCACAATCTCCCGCCGACGTTCTTCCCGTGTTTGTCCTGATTGACGTTGTAGCTGAATAAATGGTGACGATGAGACTGTGGGAATTTGCATGGTGGTCGGCGGCTCCTCCTTGGAAGAATCGGGGAGGCCGGCCCGATCAATGGTCCGCTCGACCTCACGTACTAACTGCGCGGAGACAATCGGCGGGGAAGGCGCGGTGGTGGGGACTACATTCTGCACGGGTAAGGTTGGCGTCGTCATACCACGTTGTTGCAGACGAGGTTCGCTGGGGCTCGATGCGCTAGTGTGATCGCCGAAAGCCTGGGGCAAATGCGCGTGGACGATCGGGGTCTGCTCTGACTGGACAGTGTCTTCGCCGTAGCGGCGCATGACCTCGGCAAGGAGCGACAGAGGGCGACTCATACCGTGCATCCGTGCGGCAAGGGCGGCGGCGAATTGCGTATTGCTCACCCCCGGCTGCCACACCCGGCCCAGCAACCGCAGCAGAAGGTGCGGATCAAGTGAAGCCTGCCAGCTCTGGTGTGGTGATGGGAAATCCTGGGCGTTCATAGCTTACACAAAAAGGACTCGCGTCACAGGACTTTTCCTATTTGTAAACCAGCCTGGACTCCGCCCAGCAGCTGGGACGCTCGCGGTTTCCTCAGACCTTCGTGGACAAGTTCAACCTGTTCTACCGCCACGTCTGTGGCATTCTCAGCATTGAGCTGCGGACCAGTCCATTTGACTGGATAGGCGTTGAGAAAATCCCACCACATGACCGGAATGTGTTGATGGTCTAACAACATAATCGTGCCATTTTTCCGCTTGATGATTCCTTTGGTCACGCTGTCGTACCAATTCCACAGGGTGTCGATGGCCGTCAGTCCGCGCGTCAGCACCAGGCTCGGATAACTCACTGGCCCCGCAAGTTTGTGTTCGTAGCGATTGAGCCCTCCTTCACGGTAGGGAGTAACCTCGATGTTGCTTTCCAAGCCTGAGACCTGACTGAATCCACCGACCAACAGACCCTCGATCTCTACTACAAAGTTGAAGGCCATGTAGGGATCAAGGCGACGCCCGGTGAGACCGGTGGCTAGGGAAAAGGCTGTGCTCAACGGCATA
>CAZUFQ010000747.1:0-2611 GCA_964618735.1 uncultured Enterobacteriaceae bacterium | reverse complement strand
TAATTCTCTACTGTTCATTCAAGCGCTCATTGATGCGGGCCACTTCTTTCACCCACTGCTGTCGCTCACGATGTTCCATACGCATGATTTGGTCATGGGGCCAATGCAGGTAATAGCCTAGATACGCTACCTCCTCGAATAACCGCGCCGAGGGGTAGCGTATTACCCCCCCAGGCTGGAGGTCTCCACTTCAAACTCACCCTGGCAGTGAGGACATGTCACCGCAAACCGGCTATGGCCATTCTCGTTCAGGCGTCGGTAAAGGTCTTGTAAGTACGCAAGATCTCCGGCGTACAGCCCCTCAATGACCTTCGGATTGATATGCTCCACTTCTCCCAATCGGGTTACTACTCGTGAAAGTAGAATAATCACGAGGTAGCCAGGGTTGGCCTGGACCCGGGGATCGCGTAATGGCGCAATCTCATCGTAAGCTGTGGCCAGTCGCATCGCGCCTTCACGGTGGAGTTTCCCTTCCGCGTCAGCATAACCAAAGGGTAGAGTGAAAGGAAATTCTGTTTGTTCTAGCATTCGTAACTCCTCGAAGAGCGCGCGACGGGAAACAGAGAGCCGCACTACCTTTTCGCCCTGGCTGCAAATCTCTGCTCGTAGCCAGCTTCAGGCCATGCTCAGCCCTTCATGGGCGATTTCCAGCGTCTCCAAAGCGACTTCACTGCTAGTCGAGTCAAAGCTCGGGCCGGTCCATTTGGTGGGCCAGGCATTACGGAGATTCCACCGCACTTTTTCAGCGCCTTCATCATCCATTAAAACAATAGACACGTTTTTCCGCGCGTCCGCAACTTTCCCTTGCATGACGAGATTGCGCCACTGCCACAGTTCCGCATTGTCGGTGATGCCGCGGGCCAGGGTTATATTCGCGGAGGTAATGAGGCCAGGAAGCTTGCGCGTTTCGAGCCCTTTGTCAGTCCCTTCACGATACGTGCCGGCGTCCTGACTGCTGTCGAGGCCCGAGCAGGTCTTGAACCCAGCTTGAATAATACCGTCCCATTCAATCTTAAAATTATATCCACCGTAGGGATCCATCCGTTGTCCGGTTGGCATACAATCTCCTTCTTGCTTAGCCAGGCCGGGTCGGCCCGGTAATCGTTACGCCACTGGCGCCATGAATCAGCCGCACGACGACAAATTCATTCGGTATTGTCGGCGCCAGACCAATCTCTGTCACCACCATACCCGCATCTCGCACTTCAGGCGGGTTCGTGTCTCCATCACATTTCACATAGAACGCGTCGTCTTCTGTGGCGCCTTTGAGCGCGCCCTGGCGGAAGAGCTGGGTAAAATAGGCTCGAAGTTCACGCTCGATACGCACCCACAACAAGAAGTCGTTCGGCTCGAACGCAAACTCAGTCATCGTACGATTGAGCCAACGACCGACCGTGAGAAACAAACGCCGCACGTTGACGTACGTCCACGCTGCATCCTTACTGAGAGTCCGTGCGCCCCATACCCGTAGGCCCCGCCCAGGGAACGCCCGTAAACAATTGATTCCTTCAATGTTTAAATCACCTTGCTGAGCGTTCGTCAGATTGATTTCGAGATCAACGACGCCTTCGAGCAATTCATTCGCCGGCGCTTTGTGGACGCCCACACGCTGATCAGTGCGCGCGTAAACGCCTGCAATATGACCACAGGGGGGGACTTTCACTTTACCCAGGCCTGAATCCAGCTGGTGCGTCCACACCCAAGGGTAGTAGAACGCGGCATTTGCTCCAGTGAGTCCTCTTCCTCGCAACCCCTGTTGTTGTCGTAGGACATCTCCTGTTGTGATATTCGGCAACGCGTCAAGAATAGCAAGGCGATCGCCTTGTTTTTCACAATGAGCCAAGACGGCGAACTGCATCTTTTGCACAGCGTTCTCATCCGGCGGCGCACCGGGCTCAGAGGTTCGCATAATATCCGGCGCACAAACTAAGTCTATTTCTTCTTCAGGTTCCAAGGCTGCTAAGCCCTGCTCCAACGCTTTAACCTCAGCGTTGCGTGAGTCGAGTCCGACGACATAACAGACTGTGCCGCCATTTTCGAAAAAACCACGCACCACAGAAGCTAGATAGCCGTTCGTCAACGAGGCGCCGAAGATCTCTGCGAATTGAGACCATACCGTTAATCGCTTCTGTGTATTTAGGGGCCCGGAAGCGACATAACCAAGAAACGCCGGCACTCCGGTCAGAAGTCTGAACTCCGGCGCCGAGAAGACGTCTTCCCGATACACACCTGGCGTTTGATACGGCGTCATGGGCATGGTCGTCTCACACAGCTCACTGCCCCGGCCCAGCCCACTGGCTGATGCGGAAGATGACGAATTCGGCTGGCTTCACCACCGCCACGCCAATTTCCGTCACTACCTGACCAAGGTCTCGCACTGCGGGTGGATTGGTGTCCTCATCACATTTGACGTAGAACGCTTCCTGCGGTGTATTGCCGAATAACGCGCCGGATTGCCACACGTTAGTCAGAAAGGCAGTGAGGTTCCGAGTGATCTGAGCCCAAAGGGTTGGAGTATTGGGTTCAAACACTACCCATTGCGTGCCCTGGTCAATCGACTTGCGCAGAAAGAGGAATAGTCTTCGAACATTGACGTATTTCCATTCTCCAT
>CAZUFQ010000746.1:0-3929 GCA_964618735.1 uncultured Enterobacteriaceae bacterium | reverse complement strand
CCAACGCGGCGAACGCCATCATTGCCATGCTGTAACGTGTTCAGGAGAGGAGGGTAGGGGCTGCACGCCCTCCTCGCTCGTGAGATACAATGCTGGATTCGCCGCATAGGCCAGGGAGGGTCGATAACGATGCAATGATACTTGCCGGTCGGTAGGTCTATCTGTCGGGCGCGAACGGCGGCACGTTTCGCTCTATTCTTTTCTCGACGTTTCCGCTTGATCTCTTTAGAAACGCGCAGAATTTCCTCTTCACCTTTGGCGACAACTTCTTGTTGTTCTTCTATGGGAAGTGAGGCGACCTCGGCAGCAGTTGAGACGGCAATATCGCCTTGGTCTACTGCGGCGATCAGTTCCTCAGCCCCTTCTTCAAGGACTTCGCGAGCGCGTTGCACGCTCGAACGTCCCACATTCATTAAGTCTGCTGCGTCGTCCTGGGAAACTGCCTCAATTGAAGCAGTTTTACTCGGTCTACCTTCGGTTAGGGTTGCGATCCGTGCTGCTACCATCGCACGTTGATTCGTATCTAAATGGCGGCGGTGCAGATTCAGCGAGACCACAAACGCCACCAGCGACCCCTGCCCATCCCATTCTTGAAAACGCGGCTCTACGCCTGCTTCCATGCACGCCCGATACCGATTGCGCCCTTCAGTGGCACAGGCTAATTAAGACTTAGAGCTTCGAGGTAGGCAGCATTTCGTTTTTACTTACCCTATTTTACTTTCGTCTCCTCATGTCAGGCCATCTCTCAGGATTGCTGTATGTAGCTTTCACACGTTTCGAATTCGGAAGGTATGTGAGCCAGATCACAGAGAACGCCGCCGAATGTCCGAGACCTCTTGGCACCTCCCCTCCAGTCAGGTAGCCCACTACGGTGTAAAGTACATTCACGATGGGCATGATGATGAGCCAATTGGTGGCATGTCTTGGCGCGCTCGGGTTGCGGCGAATGAGAACACTGCAAGCGAACAATCCATACACGCCAACGGCAAGTAGAGGAGCCAAGACTATGAATACGATTAAATGGGCATTCTGAACGAAGCTTAAGAGCACCGTAGTCACAAGATACGCGGAGTTTCCTAGTACGACTAAGACAAACAGGAGCAAAAGGCCTTTGATGCCAGACATGCTCTTAGTTTGTTCCTCTCTCTTCTCCACATTAGAGGATTGCAGAGCTTCCCTTTCTGCTTGTGAAACGTTTCGCCCATCCAACTCTCTCTTCATTAGTTCAACTGCTCTGGGGTCGTACTGGGCTATATCGATGGTAACCGCTTGGACCAAGTCTTCCGTTGACCAAGCCTGGTAGCGCTCCCTCAATACTTCAAGTTCCGAACGGTCCATTTGCTGCCCCCTTCTCATGAGCAATCCTATACGGCATGGCCTGCCGGTACATAACCATTGATGTACGTGCCACTTTGTCGTGATTACGTGATAGTGATCGAGTCTTCGGGCAAGTATACAAAATTGATTATTAGTGCTCTCCCAGCCCTACGACCTAGCCCTGATACGCTTCCCACTACACAAAGTCAACAGCAAAGACCCCTAGAGGTAATTCTAATAAGAGGACTGTTGGTGTCCCTATGCTTGGGTCTTCTTAAAAAGAAGAGCGTATCGGGAGCCTGGAGAAGGGAAGCCGCAGTATAGCGCGGGCATGATGCTGGTGCAGTATTTTCAGTCCCGTCACGTAGGCCGAGCATTGCAGCAGGAGAAACAGTGCTGACGGCGATTTTGTGGAATGGTAAAGAGGAGAGATGGGAAAGGTACTTCTTAGCCTCTTGAGGGGCTAAGGTGCCATTTGAGAGTATACCCCTACAGGCATCGTAAGGAGTAGAGATGAGTAACTCTACAGTATTCACTAAGTCTGGCAAATTCTTCGTTGCCTCTGGCGGAGAAATCTACGGCGAGCTGCGCGTGGCAGGAAAGGACACGTCGCTGTACCTGCGAGACGACAAAAAATTTTTCCTGAACTTCATCTCTAATGGATATATAACGGGTACTCTACACGATCTCACCAAGGTGACGCTCATCCAATGTATCATGTTAGAGGGACCGGGGTCTGGGTCACTCGACGACGAGCGGTACTACTACGCTAAACTGTTTCCTAACTTTGTAGTGGAGGGGAGACGACATCTGGAGCCAACCGATAAGGCCATCGTTGAGATTAGCCTTGTACTCGAAGACGCAACGGAACTCTTCTACGATTTTGATGCATTCGGGAGCGTCATCTTTACTGATGCGGTTCCGCACATCGAACGAATCGTAGCAGCTAAGAATCTGGACAGATCGATCCCGATCGGACCGGAACCAAGGATCGCGTACTTCACCGGTAAGCGCGAGATCATTGCCGTAGAGACGAGCTTGGGCACGGTGCGCGCACGACACAACCCCCTCTTCAGCCTCGGCAGCATGGGAGGTCCTCAAGGCGTACGAATCGACAACATCCTTTCTGTCAACATCGAGCCAGCATCTCCTATCGCATTCGACGACGCCATTGGGCGCACGCTTCGGCTCCTCCGATTTCTCGGGCTAGCCATTGGACGACCTCAAAATCTTCGAGAGGTGGGCATGTATGTAGAAAGCGGTGAGCATCGAGAGGGACTAAAGGTGCATTGGAGCCATCGTCCGTCCCGAGCTGAAGACTCGATCCATGACAATAGAAGGTCGCCACACCCGGCGGACCTGCTTCTTGTCCCTATTCACCAGCCGGAAGAGTTTGCCCGTGTCATGCGCGCATGGCTGGAGAACGATGAGGAGCGGCAGGACGCGAGAGAGCAATTTCATACGTCATTCGCCCATCAGCAGACGTATTCCGTGGAACGGCTCATCGGGGCAGCAAACATGTTCGATATTCTGCCAGCATCAGCCGTGCCTAAGAATGTTGAGCTTTCCGAAGAACTGCGGGAAGCCAAGAGGCCCGGCCGGGAGATATTTAAGGCCCTTCCAAAAAGTTATGAACGCGAGAGTGTTCTCCGCGCCCTAGGCCGAGTGGGGCAAGCATCCCTCAAGCACAAGACTCGACACCGTGCTCGCTACGTCCTCGACGCCATCGGAGAGCGATTCCCAGATCTCACATTCGTGCTCGATGCAGCGATTGATTGTCGCAATCACTATGTCCATGGCGGCAAGTCAAAAATTGATTACAGCCGGAACTTCGATGTCGTTCTGTTCTTTACCGACACATTGGAGTTCGTCTTTGCTGCCTCGGAGCTTATAGAAGCTGGCTGGGATATAAGGAGCTTCGTGGAAAGGGGTACTACGATGTCTCATCCCTTTGGCGCATACCGGGTCAACTACAAAGAGAAACTCAAAGCGTTTAAGGAACTTGTCGCGAAGCCGTGAGAGAACATGGTGAACGCGCTTCCCGAAAGAGGCAGGCACTACACCACTTAGAGAATGAATAGACAGAGGAGGCGCATTACCTCCTCTTATGGTGCATATTCACTTCTTCGTATCCTCCGGCACGCCTTCGCGGGTAATCGTGATCCACGATGGTGCATTCTGGAGCGTCGGCGGGTCCCACTCACGGGGCATGTCCTTTAATCCGCCGCTCTTCAGGAAGTTGAGGAAGTCGAGGAAGGCGTTGGCCTGGATCTTTTGGGCTTGGTCTTTCGCGTTTTCCCAGAGCGAAAGGTGCTGGCCCGCGAGGTCAATCGGTCTCACTTTGGGGTGCATCTCCACTTCAATTTGGGGGCGTCCTGCTTTGTCGTATGATTTTTTGATCTTTGCGATCGCACCCGTCACATGGGAAGGCAGGTCTTTCGATGCTGTTATCCGTACGCCATCAAACTCACCTGCGTCCCACTGGATCACATTCGTGATGTTGCTATGAGCCAGACTTGCCGTTTCTTTGAGCACTCCTATCGCCGACAACTCGATCTCGCGCGCCCGCTGTTCGTGGATTTCAGCGACAGCTTTTTCTTTCGCTGCGCGAC
>CAZUFQ010000745.1:0-3929 GCA_964618735.1 uncultured Enterobacteriaceae bacterium | reverse complement strand
CCATCAGCCTGAAGCGCAGCACCTAAAATCTTCAGCTATCCACAAGCTGGGCCGGGCCGATTACCCCATCTTTCGGGGGCAAGCAGACATCAAGCGGCACGCGCAACCCGCGGCCTCGGTCGAAGATTACCCATCTGCGAAATCAGCGCGCAACTTTACTTTGATCCCAAAAACCCGTGGGGCTTTTGGTCCCGCCAGTTTCAACCGCCACGGCTGTTTGCAGTTTGTGAGCGGTGACCGCTACGCCACTCGGCGCGCCTGGTGGAACAATCAGTGAGGAATCCGCAGCAAAAGACAACACAGAGAATTCATCTGTCGGCTCCAGCGTTTTCATAAGTCGCGCAATATACTCTTGGGTCCATGCGCGCCCTTCGGCCGAGATGCTGTCGGAGACGTCAGCGGCGGCCACCAGTGCGAGTTTATGCTCCGAGAGAATGGTCTGGGTATGAAGCCCAGCGAGTGCGGCAATAATCAGGAGCGCAGCCACCGACCGTAGTAGACCAGCCAGACTCATCACCAATCGCTGTGGCTGCCAGATGAGTGGGAGCCATAAGAGCGGAACGAGCGCCAACAGCCATAACCAGTCCGGCGTAATAAACGTATAAGTCGCACCGGCAAGATCGTATGTCATGACACCCTCATCCGTCGGTAACGTCGCAGAGCATACAGCCATTCGAGCAAGAGCAGCGCCGCGGCGCCAAAATATAACCAACGACCAAACTCTTCGGGTACGGTCTGCACCAATTCTTGCGGTGGGCGCGTCTCAACGAGCGGTGGAGGGATCGCAACATCTTCGTCCCGGCGGCCAATGTCAGATTCGTCATCGTCAAATAGATTTGCGTACAAGGTTGCATGATAACGGCTGCCGGCAATATGGTATTCGCCTACCTGCTCAACTTCCACTGCGCCGCTCTCTACCGGCATCGCCTCGCCGGAGGGAGGAGAGAAACGTGGGGAATCATTCGCCGCTTCAGCAGGCAAAAAGAAGGTCTCACCGGCAGCTATCACCAATGGAGCCTCCGGATCAGGCGGCAGCAACCAACGCAACGTATTCAAAAAAAGCAATAATAAGGTCAAATTATCAGAATTCGTCAAGTTGCCTTTGCCCAAGTCAAAGGCGAGACACACCACTCGGTGCCCATCTTTCTCGCCGGTCAGTGCGAGCGGAACTTCGCCAGCTTGCGTACGGGAAGAAATCAAAACCTGAGCCCAGGACGGGAGCGCTAACACGCGCGCCTTTTTGAGCGGAAGGGCTTCAACGTAGCGAAGATTCTGTAAAATCTCGTGCCCCCTACGCCAATCGAGAATACTCAACCCGGCCGCTTCGGTCACGACCGGGAACAGCGGATTCTCTGGCGGAGGAAACACATACAAACTGTTTGCCAAGACAGTGGGACCGGGAACAAATTGGTGGAATAGGACCACATCTTGCGGACTCAACAGCGCCTCAGAGAACGTTTCGGGCGCTATCACCTTCAACGCCAAACCGGGAATGGAATGGCTCACATGCTCCAACTCTTCTTGCAGCCCTTTCACGGGCGACACCACCACCAAGCGTCGCTGATTCCGTTCCGCCACCCAGGCCAGCGCTTGATTATCCACAGCTAACGCATCATCTGGATCGATCCGCGCCACTAACTTGCCGGGACCATCAAATCCTTTCACAGAGAACGACACCACATCCCGAGCTGGCAACGTGAATTCACGTCGGAAGATAGATTTATCATTCAGCAGTACGGTCAAGACGCCGTTCTTTTGGCGATACGCGTAATTGTGCACCAGCACGTACGCCTGCGCTTGGGCATAGTTCTGAAAAGGGTTCTGGTAGAGATGCAGCGCGGCGATGGCCATATTGTCGTCAGTCTTGCCGACCCGATGATATACGAGCTCTCTCACTTGCTCTTCCGGCAACGCTATCGCGCTTTTCGGCAAATCGGTAAACACATGCACTTTGGCCTGTCGCCCCTCACGGTCGCGCTGCGCGAGCGCAAGTTCCACACCAAGTGTGAGATTCGCTCCCGTATCAAGCGGGCGCAGGGTTTCCAACAAATGCAAAACCGTGCGGTGATCTGTCGTGAACCCACTCACAAGCTGCGGGCGCGTCGTCACCGTGATGAGCATCACCTCATCAAGCAATCCCAGCGACTTAACAATTTGCTTGGCTTGATCGAGCGCCAACTCAAAACGCCGGGTCCGGCCTTCTCGCGCCTGCATACTGGCCGACACGTCAAAAACCAAAATGCGCCGGTCCCCGCGGGTCTCCGTGACAGTCCGGGACTGAAAAGGATGCAGCAGTCCCCCCACTAACAACACCAACAGGAGAGCCTGTAGAAAAAAGAGAATACTAGGGAGAAACCGGCGGATGCGCAGCGTGTCTTCTTTCACTTCCAGCCAGAACAGAAGCGCCGGCACTTCGATGCGCGTGCGGAAACGTTCGCGCAAATAGATCAGGACAAGAATGCCCAGCACGGAAAAGAATGGCAAAGCCGCTGGATTCAGAATCCCCATACGTGCGTACTCGTTCATCCTAGCGTAAAGTTAATACTCCCGCTTTCGGTAGATCTTCCGTCATGACCGTCGTCAAATTGCTTGCCGTCGAAAGACGCACATACGCGATCTGATGCCGATGACAGAACTGTTGGAGCGCCGCGGCGTGCGCCTGTTGTGCTTCGAGATAGCGTTGCAGATTTGTCGACGATAACGAGATCCAGCGTTCTCGATGATTTTCAACATCAAACAGCTTCCCGCGACGGAACAGTCGTTGCGGTTCTAACTCGGCAGCGCCCATCACATGCAGCGCTTTCACTTCATAGCCGCGCACGCGAAGCAGCAAAAACGCTGCCTCGTACTGGGCAGGCTCAGTGAGAAAGTCGGAAATGAGAAGCGCAACCCCGGGCTCTCTGGCCTGTTCGACATAGCCGCGCGTCGCTTCGCGGAGATAGGTCTTCCCTGTTGGAGACAACGCCTCCAAGAACGCTACGGCGCGAAGGAAATGGCTACGATGGCGCACCACAGGCAGCGCCACAAAGGGACGCTGACCCTTTTCGGGCGAAGACAGGGCAACAATCCGTAACGCATCGCTATTCAGTAGGATCACGTATGAAAACGCCGCGAGCAGGTCAACAGCAAAGGCGAACTTGCGGTCAATTTCTGGGGCGCCCATCGACGCGCTCGTATCGAGAAAGACGTGGTAAGGAATTTCTCGTTCGGCGGTAAACGTCTTCACCATCAATTGGTCGAGCCGGCCGACAGCATTCCAATCTACATAGCGAAAATCATCTCCGGGCGCATATTCTTTATAGGATTCAAATTCAATGCCCCAGGGCTGACTTGACCGCGGAATAGGCGTTTCCCCGGGACGTTGGCCGCGCGCGGAACGCACGCGCACACGAAGCCGATCTAATCGCTTGAGGAACTCCGGCTTGGTGATGCTGACATGGACAGGTTCTTTGGTCATCGCCGCAGTTTCCGCGCCGACTGCAGGATTTTTGAGACAATAGCGTGGGGATCGATCCCTTCGGCCTCAGCGGCAAAGTTCAATACAAAACGATGATTCAAAGCCGGAGCCGCCACCCGATCGACATCCTCATAGCTGACATTCACACGTCCATCGAGCAGCGCCACAACTTTGGAGCCCAGCATAATCGCTTGCCCGCCGCGTGGGCTCGAACCGAAACTGACATATTTGTTGACATAGTCTTCTTTCGCAAGCTGCACGCGGGCAGGGTCCGTGGTATTCACATATTTCGCGTTGCCGGGAATCGTCCCATGAATCACCGCCGCCACGTATTCCTCGATATGCGGCGCCACCATCACTTCGCGGACGAGTTGGCGCAGCGCCTGAATTTTTTCCGGCGCCTCCTGATGTGCGAACACCGGCTCCAACTCCGGCGCGGCCGTGGCCGTAGTTGAACCAATAATGCGTTGAA
>CAZUFQ010000744.1:0-3929 GCA_964618735.1 uncultured Enterobacteriaceae bacterium | reverse complement strand
CCCGGCTTTTTCTTTGGGCCGGCCAAAAGTGCGGCCTGCCGTCAGTGTTGAGCATCAAAATGAGCGCTAGCCCAGGAGTTTTGGGCATAGTCAGCTATCAAAAATAGAGCAGATTTGCCGCCAAACGCTGTGACTTAACTCATTGAACTCACCGGCATTCTCGGTGTTACTGGCCGAGAGTAGTAACTTTGCGGGTTGAGCCGGGCCTTGAAACACTCAAAAAAACTATTACCGTGACAATATGGATGGCCGAGAGTTGCTAGCGTAGCGGTTTGATGGCCAAGAGTTATTGAGCAAAATCATGCACTTACGACAGTGCGCTAAAAATATTGAAAAAGATTGGCCGGGAGTTCCCTGCAAAAGAGCCGAGTTGGAAGGACCAGATATCAGAGGTTGTGCAGGTCGTCAAATAAGGAGATTCGAACTTGGCCTGCGTGGCTTGAGACGAACTGCATAGGCACAGGATTCTTGAAAATCAGGTGACTTTCTATCCTTGGATTGGCCGTCATTTGCATGTAAGAGCACGCAGCGACGGCATGCAGCTTCATAAGTTCAACGCGATCCAGATGCTTGCGCAATAGATCGGGCTTACCATTTGGCATCATTTCGCCACGGAAGTCCGATAACTGTTCGGCAATTTCGCCCGCAGTCTTGCGGTACTGAACGTTTTTGCACTCGATGATGAGTACGCGATTGCGAGTGGCGTCCCACGCAAGCACGTCGATGTCGCCATAGTCTCGGTCCAGAGCGCGTCGCAGAACCTTGGTAAGCTTGATCTCGGACTCAACCTGCCAGCCGAGTGTGCGCAGGGCATCAGCAACTTCCGCATTGAATTCGAGTCCTCGTTTGTGTCGGCTCCGGCCGAACCATGCCAGCATTGCCGGCCCCAGTTGCCAATCCGGATAGTCTCCGCGGTGGTAGTTTTGCAATGAATAGCTGAAACCTTCACGCAATAGCCCAGGAGCGACCAGAAGCGTAGGGTCTTCGTCGTCGCCCACCTGCAGCATCGGGCGCCGCAACACGCTAAGCCGGCGCCGGAACCGCCATGGCTGCCGATCCATGGGCCGGAATCCTTCAGGAACTTGTCGCCAGCTGGGCCGATGCGCAAGCATAAGGAGAGCCACAATCTTTTCGGCTGAACTGTTCCCTCCAAGTAGTTGGACGAGCTCGCTGCGGCGCATCGCTAGCATGAACTGTTGCTGGCGAATTCCCAGATCATCGATTGCATCGAGGCAATGCCGAAGTTCATCGATTGAAAAGCCAAACTCCTGCTGCCACACTTGGGCGAAATCCTGTATCTCGGGTACATCTGCAGTTGGGATGCCTTTTTGTTCTTCAAGATTCTTCGCATAGTCGGTGGCCGAATCATTGAAACGCTGATCACTCGTCGCGCGGCCAAACCGGTCTACTACTTGATCAAAAAATTCCGCATGAACGTGAATGTTACCGAGGGGGCGAATTATCAAGCGCGGTGGCATAACATCCCAACGAATCGCGTCAGACCATCCTCCAACGGCGAATAATGTGTTGGCATGCACCATCAGGCGAGTCAGATCCAAGTCGCCCGCCGACCCGCCGTTGGAAGTCGGGCATTCGCACACAGCCATCTCGAGCAGGATGCGGGTGGCCTGAAAAACACCGTTGAGCTTGGACTCATTTCGACCCATGGCTTCAAGGACTGCCTTCTTGTCTTTATGCAGTGAGAGTTGCGCGGCGGCAGTGCGTCGCCACCAAGTGCGTTGCTGCGCAGCTCGTTCGTAATTTGACAAAAGTGTTTCGACAAGCCCGCGCCGGTTGAACTTCCGCAACTCGGCACACAGGTCATCCTCAAGGACCTCCACCAGCCGATTCAGGTATGTGCCGCATTCTGATTTTCCAATGATCTCACCGCCTTCCTGCATCGACCGCACACGCCAACCAAGTCCGATCTTCAGGTACGCGTCGTCGTATTGACTGATCGTCAGCACGCGCGCATGCTGCAATGCTTCAATATGGTCACGAAAATCACGTGCCGCAAAAACGTGCGATTGACGCGCGTAGATGTCTGGGACAATTGTCAGAAGTAGCGCATTTCTCTGGTCGGCGTCCAGCGCCTGCCCCGCCAGTTCGAATACTCCTTCGAGAAGTTCCGCGACAAACCCCTGTTCTGCGCTATTTTCTGGATTGAAACGTGTTGTAACAAACCCGTGTGCGATGTCAAATTCGATGATTCTGGCTACAGGATCAGTCGAAACCTGGATTGTTTTTCGCGCTGAGGGCCGATCCATTGGATCGGCGTCCCGCTGCGCCCCCAAGCTGTCATAGTCAAACCGGCATCGCCAGAGAATGGGACCAACGCGAAGGGTTCTCAGTTGCTCATCGATGACCATGGCGACATGACGCAGCCAATGAGTGATCATCGTTCTCCTCTGAAAGGCGAGCTCACCTTCCATGCTTTCCGGAACTATGAGTTCGCACCACCAGGTCCGGCGAGATGTCGTACACGCGGCCAAGCGTAACAGCCGGAGCGACTCCGGCGCATAGATCGGGCATCGGTCATCTTCCGGTACCAACGGTGGGTCGGAACGCCGCAACGCGATCCAACGGCCGGCTGTATCGCACTCTGCGTGAACGTCTCCGAAAGTAGCAACCTCGTGTCGTAACTCCAGCAGGGCGTTCTGTCCAATGGCAATCATGGCACTCTCACCGGTCCATTCGGTGGGAATTTCCGCGTGCGGAATCAGATGTCCGGCGAGTTGCCGCGACCACGCGACGAGATTCAGCAGCCCATTCATGTTCTGCAAGTGAACGCCTTGCCGCTTAAGCGCGTCCTCTGCACTGAATATGCGCCAGAGATGAAGAGGCTTCATCCGAGGGGTCCAACTCAACGCGAAGAGATCAGCCGCACTGATAGTCTCGACTTTCCAGCCTTGACGGTCATTTCGGTTGAGCCAGAGGGAGACAGCACGGCCGACGCCACAACAAATCAAAAGGGTAATACCGTCCCTAAACTCGGGCTCCTTGCTGGCGCGCGAATAGACAGGGTCAATCCTTTCATCCATTACGTCCGCCAGTTCGCCAAAGGCGCGGAACTCTCCTCCCAATCCCCCTTGATCGTATCCATCCAATGGATCTAGAAAGAACAGCAGGTGAAGATGGCGGCCACGGTCAACCTCCCATGCCACTGAGGCAGTAGGACCATGATCCGAAGGCCCGAAGTAGACAGGAGCGGGTGGGCCGCCGAGGAGTGGCATGCTGGAAAACAGGCGTCCGTACTCCTGAGCCAGGTTGTTGGTGAACACTCCTTGGTTCGGCCCAGTTCCTATGCGCTCAATGAGCATGCGCCGGATAGCCGCGCTGACGGCAGTCGGCAATAGGAGTACCAGTTCCTCATCATTCCAGGCAAGTGGGCGACGTTCAAGAAGGGTGTCGCCAATCACCTGGCCTGACAGGTCTGCACGGCGTGCCGGATTGAATATGAATGGCGCAAGGTCATCGCGCCGGATGCCGAGATCAATTAGATCCTTCTCTGAGAATCGGACATGTCGCCGCCCGCGAGCCAAACCGTCTAAAGCCTTGGTCGGCATTCTTCTTTCCGGGTGAGCGTTTCCAAGCTCGTAGCGGTGCAGACCAGCACGTTCGCAAACTGCATCCGAGAGCTTCAGAAGCGCGTGAACCGATGCGCGAAGTTTCGAGAACGGCTCTTGTACCGGTAGGGTTTCTGTAAGTTTGAGTACCCGCTGCAACAGGAACCCAGCGCTTTCCCATATGCCCTCCAAGAGTCGGAAGTTCCCTTCATCGGTGACGACATTCGTGACGAACACATCTTCAGCTGGGTCTTCGGCACGGCCGCATCGATCATTTCCCATCGCTCTAAAAACTTTTGAGATTTAAATCCCGGGACCGGGCTTTTGTTCAATACCCATGCCCGATGCCCTTTTACACAAAAC
>CAZUFQ010000743.1:0-3939 GCA_964618735.1 uncultured Enterobacteriaceae bacterium | reverse complement strand
CCCGGCAACGCTCTCGTCATTTGCGCCATCTTAGGAGTTGATCCTGATATGGCTGAGGATCTTGTGCGCAGGCGCGTGGACGCCAATCCGACCGAGCTCGGAGGCATGTTCTCGACCGGAGGTAAAACTCCCGGACTGAACCTCAGTTTACCGACTGTGGTGACCATCGATAGTATTGGTTATCTCGGCTGGGGCGGCATGACTCGTCGCATATCCGCAGTCGTACAGCGGCAGGGCGCGAATGGTTTTCGCTTCCTCCGTTGGCAGGATAGATACGAAGGGGTTGGAGCGCCCGCGCCTTCGGCGCGGTAAACAACAAAATTCCTCGACTCGCCTCTCGTTTCTTAATGCTCTGTTAATTTTAAACTTTAGGATTTCCTCATGCCCAGGCTCTGCCTGGGCATGTCGCGGGTTCTAGCTCTGCTGCACTTAAGAGTTGCGTTCCCAGGCAGAGCCTGGGAACGAGATTGTCACGCCTTGCTTCTGTAGAGGCGCGCCGCCGCGCCCCTACAATCCGCTCTCGCTTTACACTATCAAGTCATTCTCATTCTTCTTCCTCGTCCTCGAGTTCCTCTTCCAACGCCTGTGCTTGTTCTTCCAGACGCACGACAAGCGTGCTCAAAGCCTCAAAAATGGAGTCCGTTGCTTCCCGGAAATCTCCTTCCATTGTGACTGCTCCAGCAGCGACCCGTTCTTCGCAGTCACGGATCACCTCGCCGATGGCGAACTTTGCTGATTTAATCAGACCGATCCATTCGCCTACAATAGCTAACGCATCTTCCATGCTAGCGCCTCTCTTTCCTGCTCCGCTTGTGAGCTGCTACACTCGGAGCGGCAAATGTCTACCGAAAACGGAGAACTTCTACTCTTTCCAGTCTATTTACTACCCTATCATGCGGGCATAAGGAGGACAGTATGCGACAAGTGGCAGTCATCGGTGCGGGAATGACCCGCTTCGGCAAACACATCGATCGAAGCATGAAAGATCTGGCGCGAGAAGCGATCGAAGCGGCGCTGCATTCCGCTGGAGTTGAAAAAGAAGCGGTCGAAGCGGCTGCCGTTGGGAATGCCGTAGCCGGATTGATTACCGGGCAGGAATGTATTCGCGGCCAGGTGGTGCTGCGCGACATGGGAATCGGAGGTATTCCGGTCATCAATACGGAAAACGCATGCGCGAGCGCATCCACCGCTTTTCATCTGGCGTGGCTGTATGTCGCTTCCGGCATGTATGACATGGTGCTTGCCGTGGGTATGGAAAAACTCTTCCACCCTGACAAGAAAAGGACGTTCGCGGCGATCGGCAGCGGTATCGATGTTGAGTTAGCTGACGAGTTTGCTCGACAGATGAGCGGGGAGCAAAGCGCTGGCGCCGGAGAATCCCGTAGCGTGTTTATGGACTACTACGCGAATCTGGCGCGTCAACACATGGCGCGTTATGGAACGACCAAAGAACAGTTTGCGCGCATTGCAGCCAAAAATCACTCCAACGGCAGCTTGAATCCTCACGCGCAATATCAAACGCCCCGTACGATGGAAGAAGTGTTGGCCTCGCCGTTAATTGCGGAGCCGCTGACGCGCATGATGTGCTCGCCCATTGGCGACGGCGCAGCCGCCGTGTTGGTGACTAGCGCGGAAAAAGCCCGTCAATTGACGACTAGGCCGGTGTTCGTGCGCGCGTCGGTATTGGGATCGAGCGATCAGCACGAGCCGGGCGAGCCCGGCATTGTGACGAAAGTGGCGCAGAAAGCTTATGCCATGGCTGGAGTTGGACCCCAAGACGTACACGTCATTGAAGTGCACGACGCTACGGCGCCGGCAGAGCTGCTGGTGTACGAAGAGCTGGGATTATGTGTTCTTGGTGAAGGCGGGAAATTGATCGATGAGGGAGTAACCACACTTGGCGGACGCGTACCAGTGAATCCGAGCGGCGGGTTATTGGCGAAAGGACATCCGGTAGGCGCTACCGGCGTTGCGCAGATTGCCGAAATTTTTTGGCAGTTACGCGGTGAGGCTGGGAAGCGGCAAGCGCCAGGGGCGCGCGTCGGGTTGACCGAAAATGGCGGCGGTGTAATCGATGGTGAAAACGCCGCTGCCACTGTCCATATTTTCACGGTCTAGACGAGGAAAGGCCCACAGGGTAAAGGAGGGGAAACCTGCGGGCCTTGGAGCACCGTCTGGCTGGGGAGGGCCAGCGGTGAGTCGAAACTTTTAATCAAGGGAGGGAGTTCACTACTCAATTCCGCTCCCTCGTTACGCATAAAACAATAGCAGCCGAGCTGGAGTGGGGCAATATAATTTCCGTTGAATTTCATTACTTTTTCGCATTAGTTCCCCTAATCTGAAATCTTCCTTGCGGGTCATGAGAGAGTCGTATTGTTCCAACCCTTGACGCCCGGTCTCTTGCACGCCTATAACCCTCGACAATAACCATGAAGGAGGGGTCGTATGGGCGATTCAGTCAAAATTGATTGCAATGTAACAATCCCAATGCGTGACGGCGTCACGCTCCGGGCGGATGTGTATCGTCCGGATGATACGATCCCACATCCAGTGCTGTTAGCACGGTTGCCGTACAACAAAGATCTCTCTCCTATCTCATTGTCTTTGTTAAGCCCTATTCGCGCGGCGCGCCGCGGCTACGTTGTGGTTGTCCAAGACACCCGTGGGCGCTTCAAATCAGACGGGCAATTTTCGCTTTTTGCCGGGGAAGCTGAAGATGGGTTTGATACAGTGGGGTGGTGCGCTGCTCAGCCCTGGTCGGACGGCGCTGTGGGCATGTATGGCGCTTCGTACTTTGGTGCGACGCAATGGCTAACAGCAACCGCAGCGCCGCCGGCGTTGAAAGTGATAGCACCCACGATCACTTCTTCTGACTATTACGAAGGGTGGACATACCAAGGCGGCGCCTTTCAGCAAGGCTTCATTCAATTTTGGACCGCGGGAATGGCGACGGAAACGCTCACGCGTCTTTCTGACGGACCAGCCGACGCGCGTAAAAAACTCTATGGTTCGATTTTCGGTCTAGAGAAGACCTATTGGAACTTGCCGCTCACCGACTTCCCTCCGGCGACAGTTCCTGGGCTTATGGATCATTATCGCACTTGGCTCACCCATCCCTCGCTCGATGACTATTGGGAGAAAGTCCGTATTGATTCGAAGTATGCACAGATTGATGTAGCGGCCCTGCATATTGGCGGCTGGTACGATATCTTCCTCGAAGGCACGCTGCGGAATTTTGCTGGCATGCGCGCCTCCGGCAAAAGCGCACGCACCCGAGAGCAGCAGCGGCTTATTGTGGGTCCGTGGCTCCACGGCTTGTTTAATCGTGTTGTGGGCGACGTCGATTTCGGTCCGAGCGCACTGCCGGACGCTCTCGACCTTGGCGGGGTGCATCTCGATTGGTTCGATCACTGTTTCAGAGGCGCTCCGGATAACGGCGCGCCGGTGCGTTTGTTTGTCATGGGTCCCAATGTGTGGCGGAACGAAGACGAATGGCCGCTCGCGCGTGCAGTCGCAACGCCGCTGTATCTGACAAGCGACGGACGCGCCAACAGTCTGCGTGGAAATGGCCGCTTGCTGAAGCAGCCGCCAACCCGCGAGGCCAGCGATGTCTTTCTCTACGATCCAGAGCATCCCGTGCCAACGTGTGGGGGCTGCACTCTCATGCCTGGCGCGCAAAGCGCCGGACCACAAGAGCAACGAGCAGTGGAGGAAAGAGAAGACGTCCTGGTCTACACCTCGGAACCGTTGACTGAACTGTTGGAAGTAACGGGGCCGGTAGAAGCGCTCATTTACGCCGCGACTGACGGACGAGATACTGATTTTACCGCGAAACTGGTTGCCGTAGCCCCGGATGGCCGGGCGTTGAATCTCTGTGATGGTATTCTGCGAGCGCGCTATCGTAACTCGCTCTCACGCGCCGAGCTGCTTGAACCTGGG
>CAZUFQ010000742.1:0-3944 GCA_964618735.1 uncultured Enterobacteriaceae bacterium | reverse complement strand
TTTTGGGCTCATTGTTCACCATCTTCGCCGCCGCAAGGCGAATCACATTAAAGGTGCCGATCAGGTTGATTTCCACCACTCGACGAAAGTTCTCTAATTCCAGAGGAACATTATTTTTCCCGAGCACCTTGCCCGGGTTGCCGATGCCGGCGCAGTTGACCAGCACGTGGATGGCGCCGAATGTCGTCGCCGCTTTATCAATCGCGACAGACGCCTGCTCTCCGCTGGTTACATCACATTCCGCAAAGAACGACTTTCCCCCGATCTCTTTGGCAATCTCCACCCCACGGGATCTCGCGAGATCAAGAATCGCAATCTGCGCCCCCTTCGCGGCAAATGCGCGCGCCGTCGCTTCGCCCAGCCCAGAACCGCCGCCTGTTACAACAACACCAAGACCTTTGATGTCCATTTCTCAACTCCTTCTTTATTGAGCATCCAGTACTCGATACTCGGCACTCATTAGGCGTTCACATCAATCACCACGCGTCCTCGCACTTTGCCGTCGAGAATCGCAGGCGCTAACTCCGCTAATTTTGACATGGGCTCGACCACGGTCATCGCATCAAGTTTATCCACCGGAAGATCGCGTGCGAGCCGCCGCCAAGCCTCCAATCGTTTTGCCTTGGGACACATGACGGAATCGACGCCAATTAGACTCACGCCGCGCAGAATAAAGGGCAACACGGTGGTCGGCAGATTGGACCCTCCAGCAAGCCCGCAAGCGGCGACGGCGCCGCCGTACCTCGTGCTCCGCAGCACCGACGCGAGGGTTTCACCGCCCACCGAGTCCACTCCGGCAGACCAGCGCTCCGCATCTAGTGGTCGACCGGACGGCGTCGCCAGCGCCGCACGCTCAACAATCGTTGTAGCGCCCAGGGAAGTCAGGTAGTCTTTCAATTCCGGCCGACCGGTCGAAGCTGCTACTTTGTAACTCAGTTTAGCCAGGATCGCCACGGCGACACTGCCCACGCCCCCAGCCGCGCCTGTGACAATCACTTCGTGTTCACCAGGAGTTACGCCTGCGTGCTCAATACCCATCACACACAGCATCGCGGTGTATCCGGCTGTCCCAATCGCCATCGCTTGCTTGAGCGAGAATGGCGCCGGCACAGGGACCAGCCAGTCCGACTTCACTCGGGCTTTCTGACTGAACCCTCCCCAATGGGATTCACTCAGCCCCCAACCATTGATCAGCACCTGGTCTCCAGGCTTATAAGCGGACGAGGTGGATTCCTCAACCGTTCCGGCGAGATCAATGCCGCAGACCATCGGCAACCGGCGGGCAATTTTGGCTTTGCCAGTGATCGCCAGCCCATCTTTGTAGTTGATCGTTGAATATGCAACACGAATAGTGACATCGCCTTCCGGCAAGTCAGCAGTCCTCAGTTGCTTCAGCAACGCCTGCGTTTTCCCGCCCACATCTTCGGCGATAAACGCGTTGAATGTATCACTCATCAGTTGCTCCTTACTGCCTATCAGACGAATCGAGGAAAATCGACGAAAGAACATGACTGTGGCTTACGTACCTGCTCAAGTCCAGCTTGTCAAAGGTGGATGATCCTGGACAAGCGTCATAGCGACCGCTACAAAGAGCGCAATCGCTTACGTAGGAGGAAGCTATGTCTCTCCCACCAAACGCCACCCTCCAATTTACCCCTGATCTACATATCTGCCGAGTGCTGAACGGCTTATGGCAGGTCTCCGGCGGGCACGGTCGTATTGATCCACAAGCGGCCATCCGTAACATGTTTGATTACCACGACGCAGGGTTCACCACCTGGGATCTCGCGGATCACTACGGCCCAGCCGAAGACTTCATTGGTGAATTTCGCCGTCAGCTCACCGCCGCACGAGGCGAGGCCGCACTTGCCAATATGCAGGCATTCACGAAATGGGTGCCGCGTCCAGGCTCCATGACGCGGAAGATCGTCGAATCCAACATCAACATCTCCCTGCGACGCATGAACCTCCAGACGCTCGACTTGTTGCAGTTTCATTGGTGGGACTATGGTGACCCGCGCTACCTGGACGCGCTTTCCGCCCTATCAGAACTACGTGACGAAGGTAAAATCCGTCATGTAGCTCTCACCAACTTCGACACCGAGCGGATGGGCATCATGGCGGAGAAAGGCCTCCGCGTAGTCTCCAATCAAGTACAATACTCGCTCATAGATCGCCGCCCAGAAGTCCAGATGACCAAGTTCTGCCAGGAGCACAACGTCTGGCTTCTTCCGTACGGCGTGGTGTGCGGGGGGTTATTATCTGAGCGTTATCTCGGTCAACCCGAGCCCAGCTACTACCGGCTCAACACCGCAAGTCTACAAAAGTATAAAGATATGATTGACTCCTGGGGCGGCTGGTCATTATTTCAAGAGCTGCTCACCGTGCTCAAACAGATTGCTGATGAGCATCAGGTGAGCATCGCCAACGTCGCCACACGATACATTTTGGATCGACCGATGGTCGCTGGCGTCATCATCGGCGCGAGGCTGGGCGTGTCAGACAACCGTGCAGACACGCTCCGTGTCTTTGGGCTCACATTCACGCAAGACGATCGCCAGCGTATCGAAACTGTTCTTGCCAAGTCGAACGATCTCTTTAAGTCGATTGGCGATTGTGGAGATGAGTATCGATAGCCGTCCGCGATGGCGATTCTGAGGAATGTGGTGCAGCTTCATTGACCTTGCGTTTGTAAAAATAATGTGACTGGTCATAGATTTGGCGCCGTGACTCCACGTACAAGCATCTGAGAGCGGAGCGCATCCTGCAGTGCGAACCATAGCTGCTGCTCACTTTCAGCCTGAGACAGCCGCTGACGCACTTCTTCTTGACTCATCGCCCGGGCAATGGCGGCAAGAATCTGCAATTGCAGTCCCTCGTCGTGTGTCGGCGTCAAAACCAGAAACACAAAATGAGCGGGGAGACCGTCAGGCGCATCCCACTCTATCCCGGCAACAGAACGGCCAAACATGAGCAAGGGTTTCGTGAGACTGTCCAGTCGCGCGTGGGGAATCGCAAGACCATGTTCGATACCTGTTCCCATCAGTTCCTCTCGTGCACGCACAGCCGCAGACACTGCCTCTGGCTCTAGCGTCTGCTCATACTCAGCCACGGCGTAGCAAAGCTCCTCTATCACCGACCGCCGAGTGGAGCCCCGCAAAGAAGGGAGGATCCCTCGTCGCACGAAGAACTCTACAATATTCACTGCTTGCCGCCGCCGGAGCGACCACAGCAGCCACGGTCCCACCGCAAGCGACGAAACAATGGCGGCCACAACGACGGCCACAAACACGGGAACAGTAAAAATGTGATGCTCTAAGGCCACCTGAGCCAGCAGAATCTCGGTCACCCCGCCTGGAGTGAACGCGATGCTCACCGCTAAGCGGTCATCCCGCGACAAACTCGTGCCTAACATCCCTATCCATGCGCCAACGAACTTACCAATAATCGACACTGCCGTCACAAACAACACAAGCGGCGCATTAAAGTTGGTGAAGAAGTCCAAGCGTAAGCCAATCCCAGCAAAAAAGAGCGCAACAAAGACCGCATGCACCATTTGGCTGAGGATCTGACGAGTGCGCTCTGACAACGCATGCGCTTCTCCAGCCATAATCCCGGCCAGGAAAAAACCGAAGAGCGCATTGAGGCCCATCCACTGCGTGATACAGCCGCACAGGAGTCCCAAACAGCACACAAAGCTAAGGACTGCTCCCGGTTGTTGAGGGAGATATTTCGTGATTGCGGCAATCGCTGCATCGACGAGACGCCGCCCGAGCGTGAGGCAGAACGTTGTGAAGACCAGCGTAGTGAACAGAAAAAACGTAATCGCATGCATGTGCAGAGCCGACTGCGTCGCCAAGGCGAGCAGGAAACTGAAGATCACCCACGAGAGAATATCGTTGACCGCATACCCACAGAGGGTTAGTAGTCCCAAGTCGCTTTTG
>CAZUFQ010000741.1:0-3967 GCA_964618735.1 uncultured Enterobacteriaceae bacterium | reverse complement strand
AACGCCGCCAGGCGAGCGGATGGCGCGTGCTGCCGATTGTGAACTCCGTTTGCTTAAGGGGCTGTGGTACGAGGTGCGCCTGGCACCGCTGCCCAATCCGGAGTACCGCACCGTTCGGGAAACCCGGAAGGTCTGGCTCAAGGGGAAGTATGACCGGCGCGCGCGACCAGACCGGCGCTATGCCATCGCCAAGCGCGTGCTCTCGCGCCGTCAATTGCGTCGTCATGGGCTTCGCAATGCGCCCATTGCCGATACCGATCTGCCTCAGCCTGCACGTGGCTAAGAGGATGGCGCTGCGTCTTCCCTTTCCAGAGCGGCAAAAGCCGGAGCGAGACGAAAGACTGCCAGCCGGCTCAAGTGGTCATATTCAAACCCTTGCACCAAGGAGGAAAAATACTGGCCCCGGCCCTTATGAAGATGCAGACAGACTGTTACAAGTTGCTTGAGCTTATCTTCACCTTCGTCCGTCTTTAGCTGAGCGTAATCGCGGCGCACGCAGCGTAGAAGTGAACCGCACCGAGATTACTGGAATAGATACCCATGAAATAATCCTTCGCCTGTGCAGGATGTCGCATGGATAGGAGGTCGGGGCTCGTCCTGCTCTATTTCACTCTGAATCGTCACCACTCAACAGCCCTGTTGAATCATCAGTCTCGTCGCTCCTAGTGGACATGGACGTATCCCAAGTGTTAGTGGATGGGCACGTAGCTAAGGCGTTATCGTTCTTCCCTACAGTCAGGAGAACCTGTAGCCATCATACAGGTAAACGACAGCGCAGATTCGATATTCCTGACATTCTGCTCCGCCGCCTGCCGATAAAGATTCAACGCCTCTGCTTTATCCTTGGGGAGGCCTCCACGCCCCTCTTGGTACATCAGCGCGAGGGAGGCCTCCGCGCCATCAAGTCCTTGCCCTGCACCTTCGGCTAACCACCGTGCGGCCTCGGTATCGCTCTGTTCCACTCCATCTCCCGTAAGGTACAGCAGACCTACCGTTACGATGGATAGGGGGTTGCCACTCTGAGCCGCTCTTATTTCCTCATCAATGCTAGCGCGAGGGGGGATTGATCGACTTACGAATGCTTGCAGCTGAGCCTGTGCTCCTTTACGAAACCACACCAGTGCCTCTTTCTCATTCGGTGCAACACCGCGTCCATCCAGGTACGCCCGGCCCACGAGAGACAAGCCCATAGGATCATCACGGTTCGCTGCGGCCCTAAAACACTCTAGCGCCTTTGTCGGGTTTGCCCTGACTCCAATGCCTCTCTCGTACAAAATTCCCAACGTATTTTGGGCCTGTACGTCCCCTTGCTCGGCAGCGGCGCTAGTCTGCACGACTAACTCATCTACCGGACCAGCTAGGCCCTGCCGCACGACAACCAACATAGAGAAGAACAGCAGAAGGAAGCTCGAACGGATATTTCTCATTTTCCTGACTCCTAATTCGCAATTGTTGATTTTATGCCATCGACAGCGTTCACACTCCCACTCCGCCGCTGGGATGAACAGGTGTCCACGCCGACCACGCCACACTATGCTCTGGCCACAACGACCTGTTGCGCAACCGACAGCGCAGCATCACTATGGTGCCGGCCTCTGCGCTAAACGCTGGCTAGCCCGAAGCATGGCGTCACGCTCCGGTCCGGGGGGCAAGATGGCGGCAGCGCGCTCATACCAACGCTGGCCTTCAGCCAGATCGCGGGGAACGCCCTGGCCCTGCTCGTATATCACTCCCAGCTCAGCTTGGGCTGGCGCATAGTTCTGCTCCGCCGCCTGACGAAACCAACGCAGGGCTTCGGCGTCATCCCGGTCCACTCCCCGCCCCTGGGCGTACATCTCGCCCAGCTCCATCCGCGCTCGGGCAGAACCCTGCACAGCCGCCTTATGAAACCAGCGGAGGGCCTCGGTGTCGTCCCGAGTCACTCCCCGTCCCTGGGCGTACATCTCCCCCAAGGTTGTCTGGGCGCTAGCAGAGCCCTGCGTGGCGGCCTTGCGGAACCAATACAGGGCCTTGGCGTCGTCACGCTCCACTCCCTGCCCCTGCAAGTACATCACTCCCAGGTTGTTTTGGCCGATGGCATTGCCCTCGTTGGCTAACCGCACCCAGTCTTCGCGCGCAGACAAGGTCGCCTCTTGTAGGGCAATTTCGGGTGCAGGACGAAAAGAACCACCTGTATTCCAGACGCCCTTATTCACAGCGCACCCGCTGCAGCAGGTGAGTATTACGATGCTTAGTGCGAGACGTCTCATATTTGCCTCCTTCTCCTTGTCAAGCCTGAGGGTGTAGGGACGGATGGGGGCTCTTGTGCCATTACGATTAGAACACTTTGTAAGCACCACATATTGGATTGAAAGGTTTCCGATGAACGATATATGGCGTCATGAGCAAAAATATTTGCACCAGAGCCTTTTTGTAGGCTACTTCCTCCCTTTAAAAAGGAAGTACTTGCTCACCACAAAACAGATGAGAATTAGAACAAAAGCGGTAACCTCTTCCCATTGAAAACCAAGAAACATAATGCCTCTCTTCCTTCCCAACCAATAAAGAAAACAAAATTTATCAATTACCTCAATCTCAATCATGGGCGCCCATGATCTTGTAGTGTAGTTTCTCGGCATGATCCTCTGAAAGCCGGTTCGACCACACCCTCTTCCCCCTGTTGGGAGGCCGCCCGAGCACGACGCCCTTGATAAAACCCTTGCCGTATATCGGCGATCACCCCTGCCGAGCCGGTGTCGACAAAACAGGTCCACCGCGTATGCCAGCCGACGTACACACGTTGCGTGGGAGCGACGGTCGCCCGGATCGCTCGTGCACGAGCTTCGAGCGGGATAGCTTCAGTGAGGCGATTGACGGTGCGAAGGAAGGTTGCGTAGTCTTCCAGCGCCAGGGCTACATCAGGATGCGTCGGCCCTAACGCTCGTTCCAATATCGTGAGCACCTGTTGGTAAAACGCTTCTGCCTCACTGTTGCGCCCCTGTGCATGATAGATGGTGGCCAGAACACTAAGGCCAACCACTACATGGGGATGCGTGAGACCCAGGGCTTTTGCCCAGATCACGATGGCGGCTTGAGCGAGTTGTTCCGCCTCGCTATAATGGTGCTGCTCTCGACACAAAACCGCCAGGGTGGTGAGCGCTGGGGCGCAATGAGGATGCTCGGGGCCAAACGTCTGCTGAAAAATAGCGAGTGCCTGCCTGCCGAGGGTTTCGGCTTCTTCCACACGCCGCTGTGCTCCATAGAGTTGGCCGAGGTTCGTGAGGTGTGTCAGCAAATGAAGATCGTCCGGTCCATATATGCTTTCGGCCATCTGGAGCGCTCGTTGAAACGTATGTTCGGCCTCGGGGAGACGCCCTTGCAACCCATAGAGCCACCCGAGGTCAAAGAGCATGTCGATGAGGTTCGGATGCTCGGGGCCTAGGCTCCGTTCGCTGAGAGCTACTGCCTGACGTAGCGCTGCCGTGGCCTGGTCATACTCGCCGAGGGTGGAGTAAAGTCTCACTAGCTCGTTGTAGCCATAGACGAGGCCGAAGTCGTGAGCTCCATAGCCACGCGTATGTAGCGCTACTCCCCGTATAGTATAGGCGATAGCCTTCCGCAGAGAGGCCTCAGCCTGCGAGGCCTGGCCCTGCGCACTCTGATGATATCCGTGGTTACGGTAGCCGCCAGCCATACCAAAGCAAAGCCGGGCACGTAAGTTCAAGAACAGTCTGGAAAAGAATAGTTGCATAGTGTTGTCTTTCTTGGGCGGACGGCGTCATCCTGGACTAGGGGGCGACGAGTACGTAGGGCGAGAGCCGGGAATGATAACGTTTACAAAATTCCGTTACCGTCCTGCGCTTCATTACAATCCCCATCGTGCGGTCCACCTTCACTGCCAATTCTTCTTAGGACCAGTACGCCCCGTTCGGCCTCGCCGCTTCATCAGAAGCCTTGCATGCTAGAGGCGTCCTCCGAACTGGACTCC
>CAZUFQ010000740.1:2564-3979 GCA_964618735.1 uncultured Enterobacteriaceae bacterium | reverse complement strand
TTCAAACACAGCAGCGTCAAAACGCTTGATATTGCCAAACGGTTGCTTGACTATGGGTTCTATGCGCCAACGATTTATTTTCCGCTGGTGGTGAGCGGCGCCTTGATGATCGAGCCAACCGAAACCGAAACGAAAGAAACGCTTGACGAATTTGTTGACGCGTTGCTGGCCATTGCGTATGAGGTGCGCACGAGTCCCGAGGCGCTCAAAAACGCGCCGATGACCACGCCGGTGAGCCGCTTGGATGAAACTCGCGCCGCGCGGCATCCGGTGTTGCGGTGGGGGAAGGGGTAAAAGGCGATGTCGCCACGGCGCCGAGTTTGGTAAATTATTGCCGTGGACTTCATCAGCATCCGCGGCGCGCGCCAGCACAATCTTCAAAATATCGACGTCGACATTCCCCGGAATAAGTTTGTTGTTATTACCGGCGTGTCCGGTTCAGGAAAGTCTTCGCTTGCGTTTGATACCCTCTATGCCGAAGGACGGCGACGCTACATCGAGTCGCTCTCCGCGTATGCGCGTCAGTTTCTTGACCAGCGGGCCAAGCCAGACGTCGATCTGATCGAGGGACTTTCTCCCGCTATTGCGATTGAACAACGCAGTTCATCCTCCTCGCCGCGATCAACGGTTGGAACGGTAACCGAAATCGCTGACTTTCTTCGTGTCCTGTTTGCTCGGCTTGGGACGCCACATTGTCTGGAGTGTCAGCGACCACTTGTTCGTCACAGCGTCCCGCAAATTGTTGACCAGATGCTCAGCCTTCCCGAAGGGAATCGTGTGCAAGTGCTGGCGCCAATCCAACTGAAGCAAGCGACGAATTTGAGCGGAGTGCTGCGTGAGCTGCGGGGCGCTGGTTTCGTGCGGGCGCGAATCAATGGCGTCATTGTTGACCTGAATGAACCTATTTCCCAGCCTCCTAAAGCGGTCGTGGCGTTGGAAGTTGTAGTAGACCGCCTGATCGTTAAAAGCGGGATAGGCCATCGGCTGGCGGATTCGTTAGAAACCGCATTCCGTCACGGCCACGATGTGGTGAAACTGCTTGTTGGTGACACAACCGAGCTATTGTTTACCCAACAGCTGATCTGCCCGTCTTGCGGATTTACCTATCCTGAGTTGACGCCAGCATTCTTCTCGCCGAACAGCCCAGCAGGCGCTTGTCCTGAATGTGATGGACTAGGCGTACAACCCGAGAAGAAGACTACCCGGAAAAAGAAGACCGCCTTGAGGGAAGACGAAGAGCAAGAAACGGCCACGATAGTTTGTGCCGCGTGCCAGGGGACGAAACTCAGGCGTGAGAGCCGCGGCGTGCGCATTCAAGGCCGAGATGTGACGCAGGTGCTTGCTTTGTCTATCGCCGAGGCGCACGAATTTTTTCAAGGAGTTTCTTTTACTGAGCAACAAACGCAAATCGCTGC
>CAZUFQ010000740.1:0-2554 GCA_964618735.1 uncultured Enterobacteriaceae bacterium | reverse complement strand
CCTCTCGTTTCCAATTTCTCCTTGATGTCGGTCTGGATTATCTCTCGTTGGCGCGGCCTACAGCGACGCTTTCCGGCGGAGAAGCGCAACGCATTCGGTTGGCGACCCAGATCGGCGCCGGCCTATCAGGCGTGTTGTACGTGCTCGACGAACCCTCGATCGGCTTACATTCACGTGACACGGAGCGGTTATTGAGCGCGCTTTTGGCCTTGCGAGACCAGGGGAATTCGGTGGTAGTAGTGGAGCACGACCGTGACACGATGCTAGCAGCGGATTACGTGATTGATCTTGGCCCCGGAGCAGGAGAGCATGGTGGTGAATTATTGGCCGCCGGAACTCTCCAAGAAGTTATGGATGCGCCTTTGTCGATCACTGGCGCCTATCTCTGCGGAAAGCGAACGCTGGCCCCGCCCAAGAGGCGCCGCGCCGTGAAATCATGGCTAGACGCCTCGCAGATATCACTTCACAATCTTAACAATGTATCTGTCGCGATTCCGCTGAATGTCCTTACGTGTGTGTCCGGCGTGTCGGGCTCAGGTAAAAGTACGCTGGTGATGGACGTACTGGCTCCTCTCCTTGTTCGTTTACTCAATGGTCGAGAGCGCATGACCGGGTCCGACGTACAGCTGTCAGGCTGGGAACAGCTTGACAAAGTTATTTGTGTTGATCAAGCTGCGATTGGCCGCACTGCACACTCCAACCCGGCGACGTATATCGGTCTGTTCAATCCGCTGCGAGAACTATTCGCGCAAACGCAAGAAGCGCGTGTTCGCGGCTACGGAGCAGAGCGATTCTCGTTCAATGTCAAAGGCGGGCGCTGCGAAGCTTGCGAAGGCGACGGCGTTGTCGCAGTAGAGATGCATTTTCTCCCGGATTTACAGGTGACCTGTGAGGTCTGTTATGGTGCGCGCTACAATCGTGAGACGCTTGAGGTACAGTTCCGTGGTCGGAACATCGCACAAATGCTAGACTTGACGGTGAGCCAAGCATTGGAAGTGCTAGGGGATATTCCGGCAATTCGCCCCCGCTTGGAAACGTTACGCGACGTGGGACTAGACTATCTCCGCTTAGGACAGCCGGCGCCGATGCTATCTGGTGGTGAAGCACAACGGTTGAAACTCGCAAAAGAACTCAGCCGGCGAACCTCTGGTCATACGCTTTATATTCTTGACGAACCGACGACAGGACTCCATTTCGCGGACATCGAGCGGTTGCTGCACGTACTCAATTTACTTGTTGCTGCAGGTAACTCAGTACTGGTGATTGAACATAACCTCGATGTCATAAAAACTGCTGATTACGTCATCGATCTTGGGCCGGAAGGCGGAGCCCAAGGCGGCCAGATTGTCGCAGTTGGCGCCCCTGAACAAGTGGCGCGAGTCGAGGAATCGCATACAGGTCGGTTCTTGCGAGCCATGGTAAATGATCTGTGAGCAATCACATTCCAGAGTACGAATGTGACGAAAACAACTGCTAGGTGGGTCTGAGCGCAAAGTAAGTCTACCTGCTCGGCTTGGATTTGCCGGCGCCGGGACCATTGTAAAGTTAAGCAAGAACAGACACGAAGCGCCGTCCTTATGCTAAAGGTGCGGTAGAACGAAGTGAAGTTGACAGCCATGGGCAAACACCTTATCGTAGACACGTAAAGTCCACTTTAGGGGTGAATAATATGCAGCGGCCAATTTATATGGATAATCACGCGACAACGCCACTAGATCCGCGGGTGTTGGAAGCCATGCTTCCTTATTTTACGGAAAAATTTGGCAACGCGGCTAGTCGCAATCACCCCTTTGGGTGGGAAGCGGAAGAGGCGGTGGATTCTGCACGAGAGCAGATCGCCAAGCTCATCGGCGCTAAAGGCAAAGAAATTATCTTCACAAGCGGGGCTACCGAATCCGATAATTTAGCAATCAAAGGCGTGGTGGAGTTCTACAAAGACAAGGGCAACCATGTCATTACCTGCGTGACCGAGCACAAAGCAGTGTTAGACACCTGCAAAGCTTTGGAACGAGCAGGTAAAGCGACGACGACCTATCTGCCAGTGGATCACTACGGGATGGTGAATCCTGATGACGTGCGCAACGCCATCACGGACAAGACGGTGTTGATCTCGATCATGTACGCAAACAATGAGATTGGTACGATCCATCCCATCCGGGAAATCGGAAAGATTGCGAAAGAAAAAGGTATTCTGTTTCACTCTGACGCCACTCAAGGGGTGGGGAAGATCCCAGTCAATGTCGATCAAGATGGGATCGACTTGTTATCGATGACAGGCCACAAGATTTATGGACCGAAGGGGTGTGGCGCGTTATATGTGCGTTCTAAAGGTCCCCGGGTGCGATTGACGCCGCAGATGGATGGAGGCGGGCATGAAAGAGGGATGCGGTCGGGGACTTTGAATGTGCCAGGTATTGTAGGGTTCGGAAAGGCGTGTGAGTTGTGTGGGCAAGAGATGGAGCATGAGGCGGCGAAGCTCATTACGCTGAGGACACGGTTGTATGAAGGGTTGACCAAAGACTTAGATGAGGTGTATCTGAACGGGCATCCGACG
>CAZUFQ010000739.1:0-3984 GCA_964618735.1 uncultured Enterobacteriaceae bacterium | reverse complement strand
AAATTCCTCGGGTGATCCATGACATCATCGATGCAGTGCGCGAAATGACCGAAGGACGACGTGAAGCTTCTGACCTCGATTTGTTCCAAGTACTCAAAGAAAGTCGGCATTTACCTTCGATTCAAGATCAGGTCAGCAAAGTGAAAGAACAATTCGTCGTGCTCAATCGTCAATAGGGCGCGCTCTTCCCCGAGATGCCTCCCGTAGGCTTATGTGTTTCTTCCTGTCGCTTGCGTCGATAAGAGGGTGTTCTCGCCGTTCCTGATGACAACATGAATCCTGCGTTTACAGCTCGCCTGGTCAATGGTCCCTTCGGTGATCCAGGCCTATACATTCATTTGCGCTGGGAAGGGCGGGCGTTGCTCTTTGATCTGGGCCAGAACGAAGCGTTTCCTTCTGCCGAATTGCTGCGCGTAACTCACGTGTTCGTTTCGCACTGTCATATCGATCATTTCATTGGTTTTGATCGCCTGTTGCGCTTGTTTTTGGCGCGCGAGAAAACGCTGCATATTTTTGGTCCGCCAGGAATTATTGACTGTGTCGCCGGAAAACTGCGGGGATACACCTGGAATCTGGTCGATAACTACGGCTTTGCTATCGAGGCGCATGAAGTCGCGCTCGATGAAGTGCGGCGCGCGTTGTTTCCTGCAGCGCAGGCGTTTCATCCCGAGATGTTACCGGCTCGTCCGCTTGTTGATGGCGTGCTCATCGACGAACTTGCTTTTTTGGTGCGGGTGGCGCACTTGGACCATAAGATTTATTCTCTTGGGTTCGCCCTCGAAGAGAAGAGCCATTTCAATGTGGATAAGGACCTACTGGACAGGTTGGGCGTGCCAACTGGGCCTTGGTTATCTGAAGTGAAACGAGCGCTGCGCAGGGAAGAGCCTGATGATTTTGTGGTGACGGCGAAGTGGCGAGAGAAAGACGGCGCCGAACGCCAACGCGACTTTCCATTGAGCGAGGTGCGGGACCAGCTGATCAAAGAGACGCGTGGGCAGAAGATCGCCTATGTTGTGGATACCTTATACAGCCCAGAGAACGCCGCCCGCATCGCCGCCTTGGCGCACGGGGCTGATCTGTTTTTCTGTGAATCTCCTTTCCTCAATGAGGACGAGGATCAGGCGACCAAACGCCATCATCTGACCGCGCGTCAAGCCGGATTGCTTGGTCGTGCTGCCGCAGCGAAGAAACTCGTCGTCTTCCATTTTTCTCCGCGTTACGCCGGGCAAGCCGAGCGCATCTATCGTGAAGCGCAAGACGCTTTTCACGACGCAGAAGAATCAGCTATGGAACAACTGCCGACGGTAGTGCAGTCCGCGGAAAGTTGACGCGTCACTATGAGCCCAGAAATCTTACCGGCGGTCGAGCGCTTCATTCTTTCTCATGTCGTGGCGCGTTTAGCCACGGCGGACAAAAACGGACAGCCGCATGTGATTCCGTTCTGTTACGCCTTTGACGGAGAACATTTCTATTTTGTTGTCGATGAAAAACCCAAGCGTCAGACTGGGAAGCCGCTCAAACGTATCCGCAATATGTTGGAAAATCCCCAGGTCTCACTGGTTATTGACGACTACAACGACGACTGGACACAGCTAGCGTATGTCTTAGTGACAGGTTCCGCACAACTCGTTGCCGACAAAAACGAATATAACGCCGCCTTGACTCTGCTGAGAGAGCGCTATCCGCAGTATCGCGTTATGCCTCTGTCTTTCCCACAGAACACGATGGTGCGCATCGAGCCCCGAAAGGTGCTGGCCTGGGGGCGGGTTGAGTAGTCGAGCGATTTTCTTTAATGCTCTATTGTAAAGGAGTTATTTGTGACTGAACCCGCCTTGCTGTATGAAAAACGTAATGACATTGTCTACATTACCATCAACCGGCCCGAGCGCCGTAACGCATTTAGTCCTGAAGTGCTCTGTCGGCTGGCTGACGCTTGGCAAGCTTATGCAGCCGATGACTCTTTACGTGTCGCGATCATCACCGGCGCTGGAGATAAGGCATTCAGCGCTGGCGCCGACCTGGGACGCCTGACGCCGCTGATGTCTGGCGGACGTCCGCCGGAAGACGAATGGGATCATCGACTGCTTACCAATCCCAAGCTTGGGCAGATCGCCACATTGCGGGGCTTTCCGCTCTATAAACCGATCATTGCAGCGATCAACGGGTTTTGTTTAGCCGGAGGCTGTGAACTCATTCAGGCGACCGATATCCGCATTGCTGCGAACCACTCCACCTTTGCTTTGACCGAAGTCAAGTGGTCGCTCCTGCCGTATGCTGGTTCGATGGTGCGATTACCTCGGCAGATTGCCTACAGCAAGGCGATGGAAATTATGCTGGTCGGCGATATGTTCGATGCTCAAGAAGCACAGCGGATTGGCTTAATCAATTACAGCGTTCCTGCCGACCAAGTCGTGGCCAAAGCGGAAGAGTTTGCGCGTAAGATTGCCGCCAATGGACCGCTGGCCGTGCGGAAGATTAAGGAGACCGTGCTCCGAGCACTCAGCGTCTCTCTCGAAGAAGGGTTTGAACTCGAAAATGCAAGCGCTCGTGCAATCCTTGCGACCGAAGACGCGAAGGAAGGACCGCGCGCCTTCGTTGAGAAACGCAAACCGCGCTATATAGGGCGGTGAACAATCATAGCCGGCCTTAAAAGACCGGCCTACCATCGTGCGCCGCGCTGCGGCACAAGCCAGCACCTTGTGCTGGCCCGAGGGTAGCCGGAGGGTTTTAACTCCCGGCTGTTCTACATCATGGCCGCGCCAAACTGGAGAGCGAGCGCCATATCGCCGGTCACCTTAATGACGCCGCTCATGAACGCCATTTGCGGATTCAATTCTCCGCGCGCCAATTTCTGAGCGTCTTCCGCTTTCATCGTCATAACGGTTTGCGCCGCAGCTGGGCGTTCGCCGTCGCCGAAGTGAATGCAGAAACTATGCTCGCCGCCCTCGGGCGTGTGCGTAAAAGTAAATTGCAACAGTCCCTTGAGCATCTTCAAGCGTTCCAGACGCGACTTCGTCAATTCTCCCTGATTATTGCGCGCGCTCGGGCCGAATAGGCCGGTATCCTCCGCCATCGAGACTGCCCAATCAAAATAGGCGCGCGGCTGATAGACGGTCATGACCGGTGGAGAGGCGGCTTCCGCCGTGACTGTCATTTCACCCTTGTCAACATTAAGATGCCAGGTTCCTCCGCCTTCTCCCTCGACCACGATCCGCACCGACCCGTGCGCATGTAGCCGTTCTTGAACTTGTTGCTCCAGTGAAAATATTTGCCGGCGGAGATCGTCGATACGGCGGCTAAACTGGGGCGCTACTTTCCCTTTGCAGAACGTTTCCGGAGCAAGCCGAGGAGAAGGGGGCGTTTCTTCCCGGTTAGTGCTCCTTTTATGTTCCGGGTTTTTGCAATTCTTCTTGCATCACCGTGAGAGCGTGGTCAATCTCCTCTGGGGAGATGATCAACGGCGGCGCTAACCGCACAACCGTGTCACGATGCAGCGTCCAGCCTAGAATGACTCCTGCGGTAAAGCAGTGTTGTACAAAACTCTTCGTGGCTTCCGAAGAGCTAAATTCCATACCGATGAGTAATCCGCGTCCACGCACGGCGGTGAATCCACCCTGTCCACGCAGCGCTCGCAATTGTTGAACGAAATCTTCTCCTTGCGCTTGTGCACGTTGTGGTAAACGCTCACTCAGGATCACCTCTAAGGACGCCAGTCCAGCCGCGCAACTCACTGGATGACCACCAAAGGTCGTGACGTGTGCGAGCGGCGGGTCGTGAGCCAATGTCTCCATGATTTCTGGCGTGCTCACAAAGGCTCCAAGCGGTAGGCCGCCGCCCAATGCTTTCGCCAGCACCAAGATATCGGGAACCACACTCCAGTGCGCACACGCGAATAGGCGCCCTGTGCGACCGAAGCCGGTAATCACTTCATCAAAAATCAAAAGCCCCCCGACTTCATCGCACTGCTGCAGCAGCCGCGCTAGA
>CAZUFQ010000738.1:0-3991 GCA_964618735.1 uncultured Enterobacteriaceae bacterium | reverse complement strand
CGCGCTGTGGACTGGGCATGATGCTTCGCGAGTGACAGCCACGCTGCTTGATGTAATGGTCCCAATGCTGGACCTCGACTTTGCGTACGCGCGCATCGTTGATCCTGCCAACGAATCGCCTCACGAATGGATGCGATCTGCGGACAAGGGCACTCAGTACGCGGAAACGCATGAGGTCGGTCGTACGCTGGAACCCTCGCTGGCCACGGAGACGCCCAGCGAGGGGCTTCGCATCGCCAACCCCGTAGGGGAGGACACGGCGTCAATCGCCGTATTCCATTTGGGAGTCCAGGACAGGGTAGGCGTATTCGTCGCTGCCTCACGGCGATCAGAGTTTCCGACCAAGACCGAACGTCTTGTGCTGCAGGTGGCGACGAACCAAGCCGCCGTCGCACTACAGGAAGCCCGCCGGATCGCACAACAGGACGCAAGGATCGAACTCGAACGGACGCGCACAAAGGCGATGCTACAGGATAGTGAAGAGCGGTTTCGGCAGATGACTGACTCGATCCCCGAAATGATGCAGCGCATCATGGACTCGGCCCCCGCGCACATTCACACCGCTTTGCCTGACGGCGACATCGATTTCTTCAATCGAACCTGGCTACGGTATGTGGGTCTCTCATTAGAACATTTACAAGGCTGGAAATGGACCGTTGCCATTCACCCCGCTGACGTCGAAGGAATGGTGGAAAGGTGGCGCGCGTCGTTGGCCAGCGGCGAGCCCTTCCTGTATGAAGCCCGCGTACGGCGGGCCGACGGTCAATATCGCTGGATGCTGCACCACAAAATCGCCCAGCGCGATGAACACGGAGAGATCGTCAAGTGGTATGGAGCGAGTATTGATATTGAGGACCGCAAACGGGCGGAAGACGAAATTCAGCGACTGCAAGACCGGCTCCAGCGGGAGAACATCGCGTTACGGGAAGAGGTTGATAAAACCTCTATGTTCGAAGAGATCGTCGGCGCCTCTCGTGCGTTGCGTGGGGTGCTTTTGAGCATCACAAAAGTCGCGCCGACCGACTCGACTGTTCTCATCACCGGTGAAACAGGCACGGGCAAGGAACTCCTCGCCCGCGCTATCCACAAGCGGTCGCGGCGGTCCTCCCACGCATTTGTCAGCGTCAATTGCGCCGCGATCCCGCAGTCATTAATTGCTTCAGAACTCTTCGGCCACGAAAAGGGCGCATTCACAGGCGCGCTCCAACGGCGGCTAGGCCGCTTCGAGCTTGCTCAAGGGGGCACGATCTTCCTCGATGAAATCGGCGATCTTTCTGCGGACACCCAGCATGCTTTGTTGCGGGTGCTGCAAGAGCGGGAATTCGAACGGGTGGGTGGAGCGCAATCGATACGGGCCAACGTGCGGGTGATTGCCGCCACCAATCGGGACTTGAAAGCCGCCATGACTACCGGCGCTTTTCGCAGTGATCTGTTTTATCGGCTCAACGTATTTCCCATTGACATTCCTCCCCTCCGTGAACGACGAGAAGATATTCCCTTGTTGGTCAAGTACTTCATTGATCGCTATGCCAGCAAAGCAGGGAAGAAGATACGAAGCATCAATAAGAAGAGCCTGGAGTTACTCCAGGCCTACCCCTGGCCAGGCAACATTCGTGAATTGCAGAACGTCATCGAACGGTCTGTGATTATCTGTGAAACCGAAACCCTGGTGGTTGAGGAGAATTGGCTCTCTCACGAGTCGGTGAGGACGCAGTCGCCGAGCAGGCCCCTCGCCGAAGAGCTGGTGGCTCGAGAAAAAGAAAGGATTGAGGCGGCCTTGGCTGAAACGAGAGGACGCGTCTCTGGACTGTTAGGCGCGGCAGCCAGGCTCGGCATTCCACCATCAACTCTGGATTCAAAGATCAGATCATTGAAGATCAACAAGCATCGCTTCAAAACCGTCTAACCGTTTCTCCTCTGTAGAAATCCCTGACGAAGTTTCGAAAATTTTCGAAAAGTCGGGATTTTATCGCCCGCTGAGTCCCAGTGTTTCAATCACTTATGCTTGGCATTGGTCTTGCGCCAAACCAAGGCGTGAGGTGAATGCCAAATCGATGTTTAAAATTGAAAGATCGGCGGAAGGAGAATGCGTTGTTTTTACTCTGAGTGGGCGAATTAAAGCGGCGCACTTAGCCGAGTTGCAGAACCTGTTGGAATCCGAAGCAGTGGATCAGAAAATAGTTCTGGATTTACAAGAGGTGAAACTCGTCGATCGCAATGTAGTGAGTTTTCTCGCAGGTTGCGAGGCAGAAGGCGTCACGCTCACGAATTGCCCGGCATACATCCGTGAATGGATTGAGCGAGAAGTGGACCCAAACTAAAGCAATTGTGGAGATGTCAGATGAATCCTCCCAATCCGAGCACGCACGATAAAGCATTAGCCATCAACCTGCAGCCGGCGCAATACGGCACGTTTGCGGAAATTGGCGCCGGTCAGGAAGTAGGGCGCTGGTTCTTCCACGTAGGCGGGGCCGCGGCTACCGTGGCCCGCTCGATCTCCGCCTATGATAATGAAGATATTGTAAACCTGAAAATTCAAGATCACTCTCAGTGAATGCCAATGAACTCGAATCTCTCTAATCCTGCGTTTTGGAGCCGGTTTCAGTTCGGCTTCACGCTGACGTATCATTACCTCTTTCCGCAGCTCACTATGGGCTTGGCGTGGTTCCTGGTGTATTGGAAAGGGCGCGCCCTGCGGACGGGTGAGGAAAAGTACAATCAAGCCGTGCGCTTTTGGGCCAAAATTTTCGGCCTCAATTTTGCCGTCGGCGTCGTCACCGGCATTCCCATGGAGTTTCAGTTCGGGACGAACTGGGCGGACTTTTCTCGGTACGCAGGCGGCGTGATCGGACAAACGCTGGCGATGGAAGGCATGTTCGCCTTCTTTTTGGAAAGTGCATTCGTCGGCGCGTTGATCTGGGGCGAACAGCGACTGGGGCCACGGTATCATTTCATGGCGGCGACAGCGGTGGCGCTGGGGAGCTGGCTGTCCGGCTACTTCATTCTGGTCACGAATGCTTTTATGCAGCATCCGGTAGGTTACCAAATTGAAGCTGATGGCGTGCTTGGCATCGCTAATCTTAGCGCCTATTTGTTAAATCGCTGGGCCTGGGTGCAGTTCGCCCACAATCAAATGGCGGCGCTCGTGACCGGCTCGTTCGTGGTCACAGCCGTAGGAGCCTTGTATACTTTGCGAGGACTCCATCCGCTCCAGGCACGCCTGTATCTGCGCGCAGGAACGTTCATTGCGCTGATCGCATCTGTTCTTGTCGCCTTTCCGACCGGCGACCAGCAGGCCAAGATGGTTGGTCAGTACCAGCCGGTCACCCTCGCGGCCATGGAAGGCAAATTCGAGGGCGGCACGATGGCGGGGGTCGCTGTGATCGGGCAACCCAATATTGCGGCCCTGCGGCTCGACAATCCCATCGAGGTTCCCGGCGCCCTCAGTTTTCTCGCCTACGGCACGTTTCAAAGTTATGTGCATGGGCTGAAGGAATATCCCGAGGAGGTCTGGCCCGACAACATCGAGCTTTTGTATTATTCGTTTCACCTCATGATCATGCTAGGCACGATATTCATCCTCCTGATGGCCTATGCCAGTTTCCAGAATTGGCGCAACCGACTGGAATCCAGCACCTGGCTGCTCTGGGTGTTGATGCTGGCGTTTCCTTTTCCTTATATCGCCAACACCCTGGGGTGGATGACAGCCGAACTGGGACGTCAACCCTGGCTGATTTACGGCCTGTTTCACACGCGCGATGGCTATAGCAAAGTGGTGAGCAACGGCGACACCATTTTCACGTTGATTGGCTTCACTGGTCTTTATTTTGTACTTGGTCTCCTCTTTCTCTTTCTGGTCGGTCGTGAAATCGGCCACGGTCCGGACGAAGAAGTGGTTGCCGGCCGTGGAGAGGAACCGGCTCTATGATCGCGACATGGTACATTGTTGTCAGCTTTATGCTCATCACCTACGTGGCCTTGGACGGGCGCA
>CAZUFQ010000737.1:0-4010 GCA_964618735.1 uncultured Enterobacteriaceae bacterium | reverse complement strand
CAGATTGTGCTGCCAAGCGTGGGGGACCAAGAAGAACGTCGCGCCTTGCTCACCTCGGTGCTTACCAGATTGGGCAGCAGTGAACGTCCGCCAGCGCGCAGCGCCGACGAGCATTTCGATCGGCTCCTCGCGGACCTGAGTTGGGGCGGTGAGCCGTTGTTCCTTTTCATGGCCGCTCTCACTGCGGCGCGGCTGGGCTTTGGTCCGGTGTTAGCGCTCTCACGTACGGATTTGGCTTATGCGATCGCCGATCGCGAACTCCAACGGATTGAAACCGTAGCCCGCGAACGAGGTCTCCACGAGCGTTTCCTTGGCCATATCGCCGCCTATATCACGTTGTGCCAGGGGCTGGAACAGACCGTTTTGGTAGAGGCGATCGAAGAGGAAAAAGCCGCGCTCAAGCATCACGGTGCCGGGGACCCGCCTGATATCGCCCAAACGCTTCTGACCGTGTTGCCGAGCGAGCGAGATACGGTTCAGCCGATCCAGCCGGATATGCGGCGAAGCCATTGTGCTCCGCGTCTTACACGCTCACCCTCAAGAAAAGCAGCACGTCTGTATCCTACGTGCGTTTCGCCATGCTGGCGGTCGGGTTGCCGCGACGGTCATGCGCACGGCGCGAGATTATTCATTGGCAGGCGATCCCGAGCCGCTAGCCTGGCTCGACTGTTTGGCGCGCGAAGGGGCCGTGAATTTGGCAATGTTGCTCGAAGTTGCGGATCAACTACCGCGAAACACTCTCGTGCTGCGTGAACGCGCCGCCGCAATTTATGACACCATCGTTACGCAAGCACGCCATTATGTCGATGCTGCCTCTGACACGGAAACACCCCGCTCTCTGCTGGCCATGTCCCTCAACAACCTAGCGGGCTTTTTGAGTGACCTGGGGCAGCGGAAGGAGGCGTTAGCGACGGTGCAGAAAGCGGTGAGACTCTATCGACAATTAGCGGAGGCGCAGCCCGAGACATTCTTGCCGGATCTGGCCGGATCCCTCAACAACCTGGCGAACCGATTGAGTGATCTGGGGCAGTGGGAGGCCGCATTAACCGCAGCGCAGGAAGCGGTGATCATACTCTCACCCTTCTTTCTTGCTTTGCCCTCTGCTTTCGCGCATTGGATGCCGATGATGGTGCGCAATTATCGCAACTACGCTGAACAACTGCAACGTGAGCCTGATGCCAGGCTGCTGGCTCCGATCATCGAAAAGCTCAATGCTTTACAATCGTCAACAGGAGGTGAGTCATGATTGATCCTGCGACCTTGGCTACGACAGCAGTGACCTGCCTCGTGCCATTTTTCAAAGAAGCCGGCAAAGCTGTGGCCAAACGGGTCGGTGATGCCGCCACGGACACTGCCGTGCAACTCTACAACTTCCTCAAAACCAAACTGACTTCCCCTGGCGCGAGCGAAGCCTTGACAAAGTTGGAGCAAACTCCGGATCAGCAGAATCGCCAAGACCTCTTCCGGCTTACCTTGGAAGAGGCGCTTGTTGACAATGTCCAACTCCGCGACGAACTAGCGGCGCTGTTGGAGAGGCTTGCGCCCGAAGGTGATAGGACAATGCAAACGGCGAATGTGTCGGGGAATGAGAACGCTGTGGCGCAGGTGGCTGGGACGGGGAATAGTGTGATGATTGGGAAGAAGTAATTGGGCTTCTTCTCCAAGGGAAATGCTCGGTGCGCAAGCGCACCCTACTTGAAGAAGACGAGGTCCCGTCATTCCGGGCGAGCGACGCGAGACCCGGAATCCATGATCAAAACTGGATTCCCGCCCCACGCCTTTGCGGGGGCAGGCTCTGCGCGGGAATGACGTCTCGTTTTTTTCTTGGTGAAAAAGCTGTCTCTGAAAAGCTTCCTTTTTTTCTCCACTCGACCCTCACCCTATCCCTCTCCCTGCCAGGGAGAGGGCAGCACGAGCAGAGCGAGGGCGGGTGAGGGTAATGCAATCGAAATCTGCTTTAAGAAGAGCCTGGGAACGAGATTGTCACGCCTGTCGTACAATTTCTTCACATAACTCTCGGTGTGCGGTTGCTCCTATAACGTCTCGGCCAGCGCGAGGTTGTTGCGCATGTTTACTCCTGAGCGTGGTGATCCGTGCGTTGGCTTCTTCGATTCGTTGGATGGAAAGCATCCCATTGCTGAGCGCTTGCCAGCACGCTTCTCTAGCGGCGAGGGCAAGGTCGAGCGTACGACAAACGAGCAGGAGGTCCGCCCCAGCACGGAGTGCTTGGACTGTGACGTGCTCGACCGCGCCATGTCGTACGATCGCGCCCATTTCCAAATCGTCCGTCGCGACCACGCCTTGAAAGTTGAGTTGTTGACGAAGTAGTCCATCTATAATGAGTCGCGAGCGTGAGGCCGGCGCGTCTGGATCAAGCGCTGGATAGAGGATATGCGCAGCCATGATGATCTCGATCTCTTCAGCGATTGCTAAACGAAAGGGAACAAGGTCGGTCTGTTGCAGTTCGTCGAGCGTCCTTTCATCACGCGGCAAGTCGTCGTGCGAATCGACCTGCGTGGCTCCATGACCAGGAAAATGTTTGCCGCAGGGAATCACTCCGCCTGTGCGTAACCCCCGTGCCTGAGCGCAGCCAAAAAGCCCGACCATCTGCGGATCAGCGGCAAAAGCGCGGTCGCCGATCGCCCTATTGATAGGATTGCTCAGCACGTCCAAGACCGGCGCGAAATCGATATCGATGCCGATACTGCTGAGTTCGGCGCCCATCGCGTGGCCAACTTGTTCAGCCAGTTCAACGCGACCGGTTCGTCCTATCATTGCTGCCGGGGGAAAATGCGTGAAGGGTGACGCCAGACGATGAACGCGGCCGCCTTCATGATCCAGAGCGATGAGCGGCGGATGATTCGGAATCAACACGTGCAGTTCTTCACAAAGCGCAGCGAGTTGTTCTGGCGGTGCATAGTTCCGGCGAAAAAGAATGACGCCTCCCGGACACAAGTCGAGCAATTGCTCGCGTGTTTCCGTGGAGAGTGTAGGTTCGGGGATGCCAACCATGAACAAGTTGCCGATGGCGTCTCGTGTGAGCATGGCTGTCATCGTAGCAGGGATCGCGAAGGAAGGGAGCAGTGAGGGGGGCCTACTGGACAAGGAGAAGAGAAGTGTGCTATCTGCTCGCCCGGTGACTCCTTGTTGTTGCACGCTCCGGGGCGTGGGCTTGAGGGAAGCTCCAGGAATGTAACCAGGATGGCGACGAAACCGTCGACCTACCTCGCCGGAGTGAAACGCAAGAGGAAGCCGTGGCGCTGTTGCATTATGAAATGACCGCTTGGATCCACAATATTTGGACCGAGACGGATGACGTACAGAGCAAAAACAGAATGTGAGCAGACGAGAAACGGCGAAGAGGCGAAGTACTGGCGCTCCTCGACCGAACCGCTTGTCTCCCTGGTGAGCAGTCGAATTTTCTCTGTGCAGTCCTCCGGATTGGTTCGTGTAAGGAGGGCTCGATATGCAAGCCAACCCCCCGAAGGTCACTGCCCCTGAAATCCAACGCATGAAAGCAGCGGGGCAGAAGATCACTGCACTCACTGCCTACGACTATCCGTTCACGCGCATCCTCGATTCGTGCGGAGTCGACGTGCTGTTGGTGGGTGACTCACTCAGTACGGTTGTGCAAGGTCTCGACACCACACTGCCGGTGACAATGGACGAAATGGTGTATCACCTCAAATTGGTCACCAGAGCGCGGCCACGTGCGCTCGTGGTCGGCGATATGCCGTTTTTGTCGTACCAGGCTGGGATTTGTGAAGCCATTGCCAACGCCGGCCGTTTGCTGAAAGAAGGCAACGCCGAAGCGGTCAAGTTGGAGGGTGGGGTCAATATCGCCCGGGTGATGAAGGCGATTGTGAACATGGACATTCCGGTGATGGCGCATATCGGGTTGACGCCACAGTCGGTCCATCGCATGGGCGGGTTCAAGGTGCAAGGCAAAAAGTCTGGCCGCCAACCTGGAGCACGCGAGCGGTTGATTGATGACGCATACGCTGTTGCTG
>CAZUFQ010000736.1:0-4019 GCA_964618735.1 uncultured Enterobacteriaceae bacterium | reverse complement strand
ATTGAAAATGAGGACGGCTGGGACGGCCTTTTCAAATAGCTCAAGGAGAAAGCGGAGAGGCTTCACGCGATATTCCCAAAGTACATGAAACAGGCTCAACCCTCTAACCGACTAAGGGGAGCAACGCCCCCCTACTACTGAGGTCACAGTTCGCAATGAACCGCAGGGAACCTCTCTATCAAGTCGAGGTGAAGCTTGCTTTGGTTCGGAGTGTCTTCTCCCCAAAGGCCGGGTGGAGAATCACGGTTGATATTGACGGTTCAGAGATGGGGAAGGGGAAGCAGCAGCCGCGTGGAAAAGCACGAAGGGCGCGGGCGGCACTTGAGGAGCTAAGAGCCCTTGGTGTAAGCATCCGACCAGACGATAAGTTTGGGAGAGTGGATGTAGTTGCTGAACACGACGACACGGTCTGCACCTTGTCGAGGTAGAAGGCCACTCAGGAAGGCAGAGGGAACAGGCTATGTATTCATGCTTGGGGCAGCTACTACTGATAATGCGCGCATGGAGTCAGCAGATGGCCTACGGGCTTGCGGTCCCGGATACCCGAGAATGGGGGAAGCAACTTCGGAAGATCCCGCCCGCCGTCACCGCCAGACTGAACCTGTATCTGTATTCGGTTGGGGAAGGCGGTGTCACAGTGCACAGGCCCGGTGAAGAAATTGCCATGTGGGGGCGAGTTTGATTCGTATGTGCGAAGACTAGGGATTCTCATTGGGAAAAAGTCGAGTGGGGAAAATGCCCTCCTCTAAGACAGCTCTAAGGAAAACTTGCACACCGACGAAACGTACGATTAACATCCTAGAACACTCCCGTGGGGAATTTGTTTCTAACCCTTTATTTCCTATTCTTTGGTGCGGTGCTGAGCGCCGAAATCAGTACGCATCACTTTTTATATCTTATATCTGCATCTCTACACGACGACCCGCCCGTTCTGGCGTATCGCTTTACGGGTATTGTTTTTGATTGTCCTTAGGCTTGTTTATCTTGGTTGGGCCTACTCAGTGCTAATGCATTGTCCGTCGTTCGGCCAGAACTTGCCGTTCTTTCTTCAACCGATTGTCTGCGCGGTTTTGAGTCTGCCAGTATTTGGTGTTGCGCAGTTGTCTTATCATTTCGAACCGCCACCCCTAGTGGACCCGCCCAGGCAGAGGTATCCAAATGGAACTCCGATTTTTGTGTACACTTCCAGTCACACTCATTGGGTCGCTTGGTTGCTTTTATCAATTCTGCCTGCAATATCGATTCTTGTCCTTATAAAGTTAACTTGCTATGTTCCAGCGACCCCGCCATTGACGATAGATTAGGTAGGGTTGCCCTTTTTTTCGCTTCCGTATTCGCTATTCCCGGTTCGCGTTGACGGGTTAGGTTACAGGCCGGGGAAAAGTGATACACCTTTTCTCCGTCTTATTTCGTCTGAAGGGCCACATCCTCGCGCACGCCGAAGTGATCGGCAAATATGGACGGTGAATTTCCTATTTGCAAAGCGACTTCAGGTATAGTGTCTGCTACCGGAAATTCCTTCTCCAATTCTGGACAACAATGCAAGACTTTTGACGGCCGCGCGGGATCTCGTCGTTGCTTTGCAATTTCTCCATCACGGCTTTCGCCTGTTGACGGCTTGCTCGGCATGACGTAGCGTTACGTTCATTCACGCTGACGCGAAAGCGATGTCATTTCCTTTTTACCTCCGCTTCGGCGCTTTGCGCCTTCACCCTCATGCTGTTTTCGAGGTCCTGGCGTACGCGGTAGCGCTTCAGATCTATCTGGTTCTGCGGCGAAACAAAGGCGACGTCTTGGACCTTGCCTCGCGCTGGTGGATCATCGCCGCAGCTGCCGCGGGGGCGGTGCTTGGCAGCAAACTGCTGTACTGGCTCGAAGATCCACGCTTGACCCTCGCGCACCGGAACGATCCCTCGTTCCTGATGGCAGGGAAAACCGTCGTGGGAGCGCTCATCGGCGGATTGTTCGCCGTCGAATGGATCAAAACGCGGCTGGAAGTGACAAGCCGTACCGGAGATTTGTTCGCGGTTCCTCTTTGCGTTGGCATCGCCATTGGCCGCGTGGGTTGTTTCCTGACCGGGCTCAAAGACCACACCTCCGGCGTTGCCACGTCTCTGCCTTGGGGCGTGAATTTCGGCGACGGTATTCTGCGGCATCCCACACAGCTTTACGAGTTACTGTTTGTGCTGACACTTGGAGGGTTTCTCTGGCGCCGCATGCTTCGCGTGCATGTCGAAGGCGACATCTTCAAGATGTTTATGGCGGCGTATTTTGCGTTTCGCCTTTTGTGCGACTTTCTGAAACCTGATGTTCGCGTGCTCCTGGGCTTGTCGTCGATTCAGTGGGCCTGCGTGGCTATGCTGCTTTATTACAGCGGCGACATCATGCGCTGGCTGAAGCCCAGTTCCGCGAAGACGCAAGAAAGCCGGGCATACCTCGTTCAAAGAGATGGAATCAGCGCCATGACGATGCCACCGTCGCCTCCGGCGCGAAAGAGGTCACGAGTTCTTCCCATCCTGATCACAATAGCCTGCGGACTTGTGCTCGCCGTGGGCAGCTGCTTTGGAGGCTTTGCGACGGAGAAGATGGGCGGTGGAAGACAACCGCTGACCGTCCTGTTCGGCTGGGGCATCGTCACCGGCGTTGTCGTATTCATCGGCGGCATCATCTGGGCCTTTGTGGCCCTTGTCGTGCATTACCTTGGCGCCAAAAAGGAGCAACCATGACGCACCGAGTGCGGCCTTATATGTTTTATGACGTCGCGCTGACCATTTGCTCGAGGTGCTTCCGCAAGCTGGAAGGCAAAATTGTCTTTCAAGACGACAAGGTGTTTCTTCTAAAGCGCTGTCCGGAGCACGGGGCCGAGCGCGTGCTCATTGCCGATGATATTGACTACTACCGGCGTTGCCGCGAAGTCTTCATCAAGCGGCCTGAAATGCCGCTGGTTTACAACACCCCCGTCAAATGGGGTTGCCCTTATGATTGCGGCCTCTGCACCGACCACGAGCAGCACTCCTGCCTTTCGCTCATCGAAGTTACGGATTCCTGCAATATGCGCTGTCCGGTCTGCTATGCCTCGAGCGGTCCGGACCGGCCTCATCACCGGCCGCTCGCGCTCATCGAGAAAATGCTGGACGCCGTCGTGCGGAATGAGGGCCATCCAGATGTCGTGCAAATCTCCGGAGGAGAACCTACGATCCACCCTGATTTTTTCGCGATTTTGAAAATGGCTCGTTCCCGTCCGATCCGCCATTTGATGGTCAACACCAACGGGTTGCGCATCGCCCAGGATGAAGAATTTGTCGAGCGCCTCGCCGAATTCCAATCCGGATTCGAAGTGTATCTTCAGTTCGATTCGTTCGAGCGCGAGGCGCTCCTTGATTTGCGCGGCGGCGACTTCCGCAGCGTCCGGGAAAAGGCCCTGGAGAATCTCAATAAGTACCAAGTCTCGACCACGCTGGTCGTCACACTAAAAAAGGGCGTGAATGACCACGAAATTGGAAAAACCATCGACTTCGCTTTGAAACAGCCTTGCGTTCGGGGCGTCACCTTGCAGCCTATCCAAGACGCCGGCCGTCTCGAGAATTTCGATCTCGCTACGGACCGTCTCACGCTCACTGAAGTGCGCCGCAAGATTCTTGAACAAACAAAGGTGTTCCGGGCGGAAGACATTATTCCTGTCCCCTGCCATCCCGATGCCCTCGCAATGGCTTATGCTTTGAAGCTCCAAGGGAAGGTAATTCCGCTGACCGGCTTAGTCGCGCCAGAAGTGCTCATCAACGGCGCGCGTAATACCATCGTCTACGAAGAAGAGCCGGGGATCCGCGATTGTCTCTTCAACCTATTTGCCACCAACCATTCTCCGCAGTCCGGCGCAGCTTCGTTGCGTGATTTGTTATGCTGCCTTCCGCGCGTTTCCGCTCCAGCGGATCTTACTTACCAGAATATTTTCCGCTTGCTCATTGTTCAATTTCTTGACGCGCACGCCTTCGATGTGCTGTCTGTGGAAAAGACGTGCT
>CAZUFQ010000735.1:0-4029 GCA_964618735.1 uncultured Enterobacteriaceae bacterium | reverse complement strand
CATCTTGAATAGTGATGGATTCTTTCCTATCCGCCTTATCGCAATTTCCGATATTCGTGCACTTACCAGTCATCGGCATAGATCACCCATTTGTTCGCAATCGCTGTATCGCAGCGCGCGCCGCTTGCTCAAAAGCTACATACGTCGAATCTTCCACGTTGCCACGCCGCTCCGTCAAAACAGTATCGAGGTCCTCTCGAAGCTGCCCCGTTAACGCGGAACGTTTTTCTTGATGCTGATACTCCGTCGTCACAAGCAGTTTTTCTACTGCATCTTCAAACTTCTGCGCCACCAAAGTATCCAATACTTCGAAAAGTTCAGTGAGGCTCTTGCCAAGCTTGGCCCGCTTGGGCAGGTCATATTCATCTTTTTCTACCAGATACAGTTCAGTGGAGCCTGTGGTCTGGTTCGTAATTGGTTGAATAATGCCCAGTGTCTTCGCGAGCATGACGTAGGGCAGCGATTTGGTCATCAACCTCTCACGCGAGGGCATGAAAAGTTCAGGATACTGCAGACCATCTCCTTCGCAGTGGAGTTCAAGTTTTACACGGGCAGGCTTGTCTGTCTCGTTCAAGCGCTTTTCATAGCGTTCCTTAAGAAACGCCAACGGCTTTACATAACGCAACGGAAATAGATTCGTTACACCGACCAGAGTAATTTCGTTTGGACGTTCCTCACTTTCAATGATCTCCGTTGGAACATCTCCTCGCAGTTGTTGACGAAGGAGTGTCTTGAGAGTTTCTGCAAAGGCACCATGTTCTTGCGCTTTTGGAACGATCACCATGAACTGAGATACCCGAGTGGGAATACCAGCAGGAATGCCTGGGGCCACACGGCTCACCTCGGCAGGATCGAAATCAAGATAGTTTCCCGCCATACTCACGAGGTCGTGAATAAAGGTTCTCAAGCCCTCTGGATTGCCAGAAAACTCCCGATCCAACGTTCCGACAATGTTGACGCCGAAGAGCGGGCTGCGGTCTCTATTGGTCGCAATGAGATTGTCATGGGCAGCTTTCGCGCTCGCTTCACACTGCTCTTCCAAAACGTCAAAAAACCGCTGTTTGGGAATACGAGCGTAGAATGGCGCAAACCCGGGACCGTCGCCAAGTTGCTCAATGAGGGCAAGACGCACGACCTGGGATTGGCGAAATTGTTCGGTTTCGTCGACATCTAAATCCCGAGCGAATTCTTTGACTTTCTGTGGCTGATAGAAACGAACAACGGACTGTCGAAGATCAATCTTCTCATCGTTACAGCGTTGTGCAATGCGTTCGTTAAACTCCTTGATACAGTCATCAACAAGCGCGGCGCAGTTAGAAACGTCTGTTCCTAATCGATTGATTTCGGTGATAAGATCCTGGAGTAACCTCTTCGCGAAGTTCCACGCCTCAATCTGCGTGCGGTAGATGTACAGGTCACGAAGACATTCCCCCTGGGCGTCGAGCAGCTTTTGACGCTTGCCAAACACGTCGGACAACATACCAACTTTCGGCCATTCCTTCCGATTCGCGGCAACCTTTGCTTCCGCCTCTTCTTGGTTCTCTTTCGCCCTGGCAATGCGACTATCAACGCTCTTCAATCGATCGTCGAGCGCCGCACTCAGTGCATTGACCAAGCGGGTGATGTCATACATAGATCGCACGCCGTTTTTCCAATCATCAAAGACCTCAGACTCAATGCGTCGCCGAATCTCTCGCACATGTTCTTTGCGCGCGGCAAGCTTGGTCTCATAAAATCTATGTACCCCAAGACCACGGTAGCCTTCTTCAAAACGCTGCGCGCAGAGTTTTTCCAGTTCATTTAGCCACGTCGTCTTTTCTTTTTCCTGCACTAGAGACACAAATTGTGGGATTACATCCATCCATTCCTGGTTGATGGGTTTCCACCTTTTGTTGCTGATCTCTTCCGGTAAGATACCGCGTGATAATGAAAGATGATCGTCGCTAATGAGCCACCGTTCCTGTGTATCTTTCTGCTTGACGAACTCGCCAAAATCCTGGTTCCGTGGTTCATCGAGGAATCCGAGACTATCGGACCAGTGATTAAATCGGAGCTGAAGAGCAGCCTGACGCGCAAACTTGTAAGTAAGATATTCACGAATCTCTTCCTCTTGAATCGCCAGACGCTTAATGCCAAACGTGAGAAAGCGTTTACTTCGTTCACCGATACTCACGCCGGGGCGCGATTCCGGCGTGCCATCGCCATTCTCAGCATTTTCCATGCGCGCGAGCGTAGGCCAATTCGCGGCCGTTGTCGTCGCGATCTTTTGGAAAAGAAAATCCGCGATAATGTTCGGCAACTCTTTATCTACATCGACCTGAAGACCGTTTGCGTTTTGGTTAGTAAACAGGTAACAGCCGTTAAAAGGATCAGGGAGTCGGAGCCGATCGCCATTTCCGGAAACATTATGAAGCTGCAGAGCACTGACGCTGAGAGCGTTGAGTTCTAGCAACGCGGCATACCCGTTGGCGTGATAATTCCCTGTATCCCAGTTGGCTTTTGGGAATTGATCAGGCAAAAGGGCATAGACAAGCACTCGATAGGTGCGTGAATCGCGAAATAAGTGCCGTACCTGGGCAAGGATATCAAGAAGGCTACCACTCCCCGTCCCTCCAGCGAGACCGCAACAGATATGAAAAGTGATCGCCGAAAGTCCACCGGTTTGCATCTCACTCGCTAGCTGTCTCAGCTGAGCGGCAAAGTCAGCAGCCTTACAGGCGAAGAGGAACCGTCCCAGGCGACGCTTTTGCCCACCAAGGGTTTCACCCACAATGCTGTTGAGAATATCGCGCCACTGGGTACGGTCGCCAATCCAAGGCCGAATTTGGGGGTAGTTATCGAGGCTGTTCAAAATTTGGTTGAGGTCCGAGCCGGTAATCAGTAACTGACTCCTTGTGTCGAGCTGGACGCTCCTGCCTAATGTTCTCCAGGTTGGATCGTCTAGCCCCATCATTTCCTTACTGGAATCCACGTAGAGAAAGCGAATTTTGGCTGTTTCTGGCTCCAAAGTACGGAACTCTTGAAAGATCGCTTTCCGCAAAGACCGAATGATCTTGCCACCTGTTCCTCCGAGTCCGATGATTAAATGGTTTTCCATATAACGCCTCGTGGAGGAGAGCCTTTGCCTCCATCCTATGTTGTACCTTTCAATTCCTTATACGCTGCATAGCCGATAAGACTAAATGGAATGATTTGAACAAGCAAGAAAAAAATGACCAGGATAACCCTAGCAACTGGAATGATCCGATCAGTTTGAGTTTGTAAATCACTCTTTATTTCCGTTACTGCAATGTTGATTGACTGCTGCACTGGGAATCGGTTTCCCTGAGTCTTGAAGTATTCCTCCATCTTTTGTGCGAGACGCGTTGCTGGAATATCCGTACGCGCCCAAATAATTTTACTGAGGAACGGATGATCATCTTGGAATTTTTCTGCGGAAGCAGTCGCCCAGACCTCAGCATCTTTCCTTTGCGAATCAGCATGGCTGACCAAGATAGTTCTTTCTTGTTCCCACTGCTGTTGCAATTGTTGAGGGTCCTCCCGTCCTAGTTTTTTCACTTCTTCGTACGCGCGCTGGAATGTCACGCTCTCCCAGTCAGAGTCCTGCATAAGTTGCACGCTCCAAGCATCGACAGAGCGTTCTGCTGCTTCTTTCGCGTATTTCAGGCTCGCAAAGATGAGGGCAAAAAAGAGCGTGCTTAAGGCCGCAATAAGACAAAGACGATGATGGGTTTGCGTCGCCTGAAAACGTAAGTTCCAGAGGCGGCTGTAATTGCTGGCCGCCACCCAACAGAGCGCAGCGATCACAAGGGCTATTCCCAAAGCAGCGGAAAATTCTTGAGTATGACCCGCAAGGATGCCAATGGCAGAACCGACGAGAGCCACAGCATCGGAAAAAATCCCCACAAATGGCCTCCCCTCCGTTGCACTAGGATCTATTCAGTCAACAATACAAATGCAATTCATTACTATCAAGTTTAGTCATGAAGGTTATACAGAAACGCCTTAACGAGTTCAATGGAACACGAA
>CAZUFQ010000734.1:0-4031 GCA_964618735.1 uncultured Enterobacteriaceae bacterium | reverse complement strand
TCGCACTGGCATCAAGGTCAAACGGCTCAAGGCGGGCTGGGATGAGAGCTACCTCCCTCGAGTGCTCTTCCAAAAAATTAAGATGCGTTCGCCCTGCTTATGGGCTTTTCTCGAATAGAAAAGCACTCCAACGTCCCCTTGTGGAAAGATTTTCTTCCGTTGAGGAATTATCTTGCTACTTCGTTAAGAACTAAGGAAAGGATATTTTTATGCTTTAAAGAAGATTGATCTTAGAGATAGACAACGTTGCTTAAGTTCAACGACACATATGCTTGCTTGCATAACACCCGCCTCGGAGTGACTCCTCAAGCAAACACCGTACGAACCTCGCACGCAAAGCCAGGAAGGCGCACCGCATGGATCGTCTCTGCGCTTGTGTAAAGCGAAATCTGCTCCCAGCCGTTAGAGCCCAGCACTCGTTGTTCAATGGTCTTTTGAATCGTGTCCAGCAACCACAGCTCCCCAACTCCAAGCGTAGCGTAAGTGTCGGCTTTGGTCGTGCGATCATAGACAGCCGTGCTAGGAGAGATTACTTCGATGACAAGATCTGCAGTCGTGAGGCGGCCCGGGTCTGTGGTTTTGAGACGTGCGGCGCTTACAAACATGAGATCCGGCTCCAAATACGTGCGGGCGGAAGTCCAGATCGCGGCGCGCGGTACGAACAGTTCGCCGAGTTCCGGATGGGCGGCAAGGTAAGAAACGAAGAGCCGATTGAGATGAGAAACTGCTATCGTGTGCGGACCATCCGGTGGTGGAACTATGTAGAGCACTCCCGCAATGAGTTCGTAGTGCCCGCCGTCGGGCGGGTTGTCTAGCTCCCAAAATTCTTCCAATGTGTACTGTCGAATTAACGGAGACGTTGTGACTGCAATGGCCGCCATAGATTTACCCTCAACGGAGGAACGTTTCCTCACTCAATACGTGTTTGAGCGTCGCCGCGTCAATATTGCCGCCGCTCAGGATAATAGCGACGCGTTTGCCGGCAAGCTGAGCGCGTAATTTCAGCGCGGCAGCGAGCGAAGCCGCGCCTGCGCCTTCGGCTACATTATGCGTGTGGAACAGCAGGAGGCGAATCGCCTGCGCCATTTCCTCTTCACTGACAGTGATAATCTCGTCTACTTTTTGGTTAATTCGCGTTTGCGTCATCTCCGCAGGCACGCGCGTGGCGAGTCCATCAGCAAACGTATCTGCGCTTTCCGTAACAACCCTGCGCTGCTCTTTCCAGGAGCGATAGACAGCCGGGGCTCGTTCAGCCTGCACGCCGATCACTCGCGTTTTGGGACTCACGTGTTCCCGCACTAGCAACGTACCGCAGATGCCGGAGCCCAAACCAATAGGAACAATCACCGCGTCGAGCGGCGGCGCATCAGCGAAGAGTTCCAACGCATACGTACCCACGCCAGCAATCAAGAACGGTTCATTGGCGGAATGCAAATAACGATACCCATGCGTCGCCACCAGCGTTTCCACATGTTCACGGGCTTCGTCAAAATCTTTGCCATGTTCGATCACTTCCGCGCCCCAGGCCCGCATGCCGGTGTTCTTCTCGGGATTGTTGCCGCGCGGCACTATGAGCACGGCTTTCGCCTGAAATAAAGAGGCGGCATAAGCGACCGAGAGGCCGTGATTTCCTCGCGTCGCGGAAATCACTCCTCGCGTTCGGTCCGCTCCAGATAATGCAGCCATGAAATTCACGCCGCCGCGCACTTTGAAAGCGCCGATCGGCAGGTGATTCTCGTGCTTCACGTATAAGTCGCATCCCGCCAAGCTGGACAGACTTGGATAGCGATAGGTGGGCGTCCGCGGCAAGTGTCGATTGACAACTGCCTGGGCTTTCAACACGTCATTGTAGGTTGGATACTCCATTGTAGCCTCGGGTCTTTCAATTCACGCTTCCTCTCCCGCCAAGAATCGTTCTATGTCCTCGGAGGTCAGTGACGTCCACCGTTCGGCGAGCAACACTGCAGCCTGCACAGCCACGCGTTCGCTTTCACCAATCAGTTCTCGCCCCACTCGATACTCTTGCGCGTCACTGCGTAACCTCAGCCCGTGGCCATTCTCGATCCACTGCGCTAACCCTAACGACACAAACGGCCGTGCTGTTGCTTGCACAGTATCGCTAAGGAGACGATCAGTATCTTCCACCAGGAATTGACAGTGCGCCCCGGCGCTCTGGCAGAGCGCGCGCATCTCCTCTTGTTGGATACGAATCCCTTCAACATCGTTGCCATAACTGGGAGTCAACGCCGTTAACACAGCAATGTCCGGTTGTAAGGTAGACAAGAGTCGTTGTACATCCCCGCGCGCTCGCACGCCTAATTCGAGCACGAGGACATCGACTTTTTCTTGTGAGGCGCCCGCCTTCCACGCCGCCCGCACTAGCGTCCAAAAGGCGCGCCACGAGTGTTTGGTGTCGAGTTCAATGTTCAGTACGGCGAGCGGTAAGCCAATTTCGGTGTTGTAGGAACGCGGATTCGTGCGTACGCGATAGCGCCCGCGTAATAATTCACCGAACAGTCGCTTCACCACGGTCTTGCCGCGATTGCCGGCAATAGCGATCACCAGCGGTTGTTTTCTTCGTAAAAAGATGCGAGCCAGCTGCTGTAAATACCAGGTCGCGGCGCGCCGGAGGAAATGAGGTCCTTCTTCCTCGGCGGGTTGTTCAGAGGAGGCTCCGGTAGCAGCTTGGCTTGAGGGAGCGAGCGGCAACGGCTTGGGGCTCCGTCCCGTAAGTGGAACTTGTTGACGAAAGTAATGCTGTAACCGTTCAAAAGACGCGTCGATGTCGGCCAAATCCCTACCGAAATTAAAGCGCAGGTGTGCTTCGCCGCTCGGGCCAAAAGCGACGCCTGGCACCAACGCCACCTTGGCCTGTTCGAGAATATGAAAGGCGAGACGGCGAGAATCGCGCGCCCGCGGCACGATGTCCTTCACGCGTGGGAAAACGAAGTAGGCCCCCTCGGGTTTCTGGTAGTCGAAAATGTGAGAGAGCGTATCTAGATGCTGGACGGTGCGGTCGCGCCGTTCCTTGAACGCGTTGCGAAAAGCGGCGACATGAGCATCGCCATATTCCAGGGCGGCAATCGCGCCATACTGAGAAACGACCGGCGCGCAAGTGACTAACGCGTCATGCACTTTGAGAATCTCTCGCACATTCCGCGCGTCCGAATGGACATACCCCACACGCCAGCCGGTCATACCGTACGCTTTGGAAAATGTAAACACGCGCACAACGTGGGCGCGATGCTCGGGTAGTTGCGCCGGACTGAAATACGGTTCTTTCGTAAAGACGAAATCTTTGTACGCTTCGTCGATAATCAGAAACAGCCCGTGACGGACGGCGAGCCCGACGAGCGCGCACGTTTCTTCTTTGGAGAAAACCGTGCCGGTAGGATTATTCGGATTACAATAGAGAATGGCGCTGGTGCGGGACGAAAGGCAACGAGTAAACGCTTCTACATCAAAAGCAAAATTGTTTTCCTCGCGCAGTGGGGCAAAGCGGGGGATGCAGCCCGCCATGCGTACGACTTCTTGGTACGACGCATAACTGGGCGAAGGCAGAATCACTTCATCGCCAGGCTGGGTCAGCGCCAGCAATGATGCAGCGATGCCTTCAATTGATCCGCACGTGACAATAATTTCATTGTCCGCGTCATAGTGCATACCCTCGCGCAAGAGCGACTCGGCGATCAACTCGCGCAGTTGTGGTAATCCTGGAGAGAGCGAATACTTGGCGCAGGCCCCCTCGGCAATTTTCTGCTGCACGAAGGTTTTAATCGGTTCGGGCGTGTCAAAACTGGGAATACCTTGGGCGAGCGACACCACGCCCGGCACGCGACTCGCCGCCAACTCCATTTCTTTAATAGGAGACAGTTTCATCTGTTCGGTGCGAGGAAACCGCCACCCGTGGGCTACAGCTGCATTAGGCATACGGGTATTACAGCCGGAGTGCACCGCCTTTGCAATGGCGAGGCGGCTGGGATATACCCCGCACAGGTCTATAGTAAAGACAAAAAGGAGGCGCTGCGATG
>CAZUFQ010000733.1:0-4043 GCA_964618735.1 uncultured Enterobacteriaceae bacterium | reverse complement strand
CTCATAGATTCCTCCGATAACCAAACTACCGCTGACCTCCTCGATAATACGATCTCAAGTAATAATGGCCCAGCAATTTCCACGGTCGCTGGATTTTTCAATAGTTTTCGCAATCGAGCAGAGGTCAGGATTCGCGGCAATACGCTGGAGAATAACGCTGGATTCGGGATCGCAGCCTTTGGCGGATTCGGGGGCGGGAGCGAAAGTTCGGGTAACAGCCTGGAGGTCCACATTGAACGCAACCGCGTGAAGAACGCCGTGTTGTTCGGTATTTGGACCTCCGGCGGCATTGGCGGTTTGTCTGGTGTTCCTACTGAGGTCGCCAACGCTAACCAGGTCAACGCGGTCATCACCGATAACACCGTGACTGGAACGTTCGGCGAAGGAGTGCATCTAGACGCTGGCGGTTCGGAAACGGCGAACGACAACGCCGTCGCGGTCACCGTCCGGAGAAACACTGTCTGTGGCAATATCTTTACGGATATTCACGCTCAGGGTGGTTTGCTTGATAATCCGTTCCTGCCGAATAATGCTGGAACCGGGAATACTCTGGAAGGAGCAATCGTCAAGAACACTGCTTCGACGGTGGTGGTGGAGAATGGCGTAGCCGGAAACCTGGCGACAGTGTCACAGTTCCACAACGTGCAGTGCCCATAGCAATTTGTTGCAGAAGAAGCGCCTTCCCTTGACTCGCATGAAGGCGCACGACATGTTGGGCGCTTCATTTACTAAGGAGGACCACATGTCAGGGAATGAACCGCAACATCTGCTGAGTGGCTATAAAGTGCTCGATTTCACCCAAGTGCTTGCTGGACCAACGGCGACGCGCCTAATGGCGGAGGTGGGCGCGGAAATTATCAAGCTGGAAATGGCGCCAAACGGTGAAATTTCCCGCGCGTTGCCGTTTTTGAAAGATGGGCGTAGCGCCTACTTTGTCCAGCAGAATCGTGGGAAGAAAAGCCTTTGTCTCGATGTGCGGAGCCCGAAGGGACAGGAGATTGTCAGGAATCTTATCAAGCAGGTCGACGTGGTGATCGAGAATTTCTCACCGGGGACAATTGCACGATTGGGATTTGGTTATGACACTGTAAAGGAGATTAATCCTCGGGCGATCATGTGTTCGATTTCAGCGCTGGGGCAGACCGGACCCTTAGCCAACGTGCCTGGTTATGACTACATCGGGCAAGCCTACGCCGGCGTGACGTATATGATCGGCGACCCGGACGGTCCGCCGTCGTTCCCCATGCTCGGGCTCGGCGATGTGAGCACGGGGGTGCATGCGTACGCAGCTATCGTTAGTGCGCTGTTATACCGTGAGCGCACTGGGAAAGGTCAGTATTTGGATATTACGTTGCTGGATTCCTATTTCCATTGTCATGAACTCAATGTGCAACTTTACAGCGGCACAAAAGGGGCAGTGCAGCCCAAACGGTCCGGTTCTCACCATTACGCGGTCAGCCCTGCTGGGCTGTTCAAGGGTAAGGAGCAGTACCTGTTCATTCTCTGTCTGGAACACCAGTGGCAAGGGTTGTGTCGCGCGATGGGCAAGCCGGAACTCATCGACGATCCGCGTTTCTCCACGAACGCGAAACGCGTGGAAAACCAACCGGAAGTATCGCGGGTCATCGAAGAGTGGGTTGTTGCTCAAAAAAGTGATGATGAAGCGGCGCGCATTCTGCAAGAAGGTCATGTCCCGGCCGCGCCGGTTCTATCGATTGCTGAAGCCGTCAATCACCCGCATTTACGTGAGCGGCGTACCGTTCGTCGGGTAACGGATCGGTTACTCGGTGAAATTGATATTCCTGGCATGCCTTTACGATTCTCTGAGTTCCCGGAGGAATTACCATTACAAGCCCCGTTTCTAGGTGAACATAACGAGGAGATTTTGCAGAAATATCTTGCCTACTCTCCCGAGCAAGTACGGCAATTAGAGAGCCAAGGCGTGTTAAAACGGGACCTGCAGAAGTAAGCGGAACTTGGCCCGGACATGAAGTGACACTGATGGAAAACTCTGTGCGCCTGCACTTCTGCCCGGAGCTCAAGCTCCGGGCTACAAAGCGGCGCTGGCTGAAGCCAGCTTGTAAAGAGGAGAGGTGGCGTTTTGAAGCCCGGTTCACCGGGCGTTGTTCTGTAGCCCGGCGATTGATCGCCGGGGCAGATGCGAGGACGGGGGAAAGGTCTCCGTCTCTCAATGTGCTTGCGTTACTTGCTGCGTTGGCACGCTCGCCAGTAATGTCTGTGGGTCATGGGCGACGCCGCCTCGATAAACGGTCGTGAGCTTCCGTAGCTCTCGCACATCCCGAAGTGGATCGCCATCAATGATCATGAAATCTGCGTAGCGGCCTGGAGCGATGCTGCCGATGTTATCCTGTTGACGCAGATAACGGGCGGCAACCGAGGTGACTGCTTTGAAGGCCTCCATCGTACCAATAGCTTCGGCCATCAGCTCGACCTCGCGCCATAATGCATAGCCTGGAGGCGGGTAGGGGATGCCGCCACAGTCCGTGCCACCGACAACTAATCCTCCCGATTCGTGCAAGATCCGCGTGACCTCTTGATGCTTCTCCAACGCCTTGGAGCCGATCGCAGGATCAAACCCCGGGAACATGTCCCAATCCGGTCGCTCACCGATATGCGCCGCTAGCGCCTTCTGGCGACCGAGCGCCATCGGCGGAATATAACGACGATCCGGATCTTTCATGGCCGCGTCCTGTCCACACTTAGAGATCCACAAGAGATCAAGCGTAGTGCCCATGTTGACCTGTTTATCAACCATGGCGTCGAACCACGATTTTGCCTTCTCGCTTTGCAAATCCGCTTCTTCCCAGCCTTTGAATGTGAGCGGCGCGAAGTGACGGTTCATCATAGAGCTGACCTTCTTGCCGGGGCCGAACTGCATGTCGAGCGCGCAAAACTCGTTGTAAGGAGAAATCCACACGTGTTCCAAACCGTCAATGCCAGCTTTAATGACTTCCATCGAATGGGTGTAGCCCAAATGGCCGGTGATCGGCACACGTTTGTCTACAAATTTGATCACTGCTTTAGCGGTGTCCGGCGGTAGCGTGAAATAAAGCTTTACTCCGTCAACACCGGAAGAAAGCAGATGGCCAATCTTCTGCGGGACGTCGTCTACCGAAGGAATACTGTCCAGCATCTCTGTGAGAGGGCCACGTGGAAAACTGGGCTCTGGGCCATCGAGTAACGGACCGCAGATAAACAAACGCGGACCAAGCTGCGTGCCGCTGTTGAGATCGGCCTTGAGCGCTTGGACTTTTTCTAGCTTTGCGCCGACATCGCGGGCGCTGGTCACCCCGGCCGCTAAGAAAAGCGGAAGGCTCGCTCGATCCATCAGCGTCGAGTGCACATGGGTGTCGATCAAACCAGGGAGCACCGTCTTCCCCCCAAGATCAACAACCTGCGCATCCGGGGGCGCGGAAATTTCGCCGCGCTCGACTCGGCTGATACGGTCACCTGCAACAAGGATTGACATCCCTGTTTGGGGTTGATCGGCGACGCCATCGATCAGTCGTGCGTTCTTGAATAATACTGTTTGCGCCATAGGCCCTCCTTTGGGAAATTCTTCTCCCTTGCTATACATGCTTCTGGGATTTTGACATAGGGGAGTTCGACATCGGGGAGATGTTCCCGCGACTCAAAACAAGGAGTGCATGATGAACAAACAACGTCAGATTCAGCTCACACCTGAAGAACAAGCCGCTTTTCTGCAAGAAGGCCACAAGGCCGCGTTGGCGACGCTAGACAAAGATGGATTTCCCCATGTGGTGGCGATGGGATTTCTGGTGCGGGACGGCATGATCTACATGACCTCCTACGGCAAGGCGCAAAAAGTTCTCAATATCCGCCGGAACCCCAAAGTCGGCGGGATGATTGAAGCCGGGAAGAACTACGGCGATTTTCGCGGCCTGATGATTCGCGGTCATTGTGAGATCATCGAAGATCCGGCGCAGGTGGCGGCGACTATTAAAACTCTTCAGGAACAGCAGAGCGGGAAGTCGGAGGCGCCGCGCGAAGCGATCCTGAGC